>NZ_JBHTMU010000021.1:0-67792 GCF_042679605.1 Litorisediminicola beolgyonensis | reverse complement strand
GCGGCGACCATCGCGGGCGTGCGCGCCGCCGAGGCCGCCGTCTCCTCGGCCCAGGCCGGTCTCGAAGCCGCGCGCTCCGGGATCGACAGCGCCCGCGCCGGGATCCAGAGCGCCGCGGCGGCGGTGGCCCGGATCGAGCGCGACATCGACAATCTGTCGGTCATGGCCCCCTTCGACGGGCTTCTCGAATCCGACAGCGCCGAGCTTGGCGCGCTTCTGCAGGCCGGATCGCGCTGCGCCACGATCCTGCAGATCGACCCGATCAAGATCGTGGGCTTCGCGCCCGAAACCGAGATCGCCCAGATCGAGGTCGGCGCCCGCGCGGGTGCGCGCCTGACCGGCGGCGAGACCATCACCGGCCGGGTCACCTTCGTCTCCCGCAACGCCGATCCAGCCACCCGCACCTTCCGGGTCGAGATCACCGTGCCGAACGGCGCGCTGGCGATCTCCGCCGGGCAAACCGCCGAGATCGCCGTCACCGCCGAAAGCCGCGCCGCGCACCTGATCCCGCAATCCGCTTTGACGCTTGCCGACAGCGGCGCGCTCGGGGTGCGCATCGTCGCCGAGGATCAGACAGCGCTTTTCGTGCCGGTGGAGGTCCTGCGCGACACCACCGACGGCATCTATGTCACCGGCCTGCCCGACGAGGCCGACGTCATCACCGTCGGGCAGGAATACGTGACCGACGGCGTGCCGGTGATCCCGAGTTTCGAAGAGGTCGTGCAATGACCGGCATCGTCGACTGGGCCGCCGACCGCGCCCGGATGGTCCTCGCCTTCATCGCGCTGAGCCTCGTGATCGGCGCGGTCTGCTACGTCGCGCTGCCCAAGGAAGGCGAGCCCGATATTGAGATCCCGGCGCTCTTCGTCTCGGTCCCGTTCCCGGGCATTTCCGCGGCGGATTCCGAGACACTGCTGGTCAAGCCGATGGAGACCGAGCTTGCCGATCTCGATGGCCTGAAATCCCTCGGGGCCACCGCCGCCGAGGGCTATGCCGGCGTCCAGATGGAGTTCGAGTTCGGCTGGGACAAGACCCAGGTCATGGCCGATGTCCGCGACGCGATGTCCAAGGCGGAGTCAAAGTTTCCCGCGGGTTACGAGCAATACTCGATCTCTGAGATCAACTTCTCGGAGTTCCCGATCCTGATCGTGAACCTCACCGGCCCGGTGCCCGAACGCACCATGGTGCAGGTGGCCAAGAACCTCCAGGACCGGCTGGAAAGCATCGACGCCGTTCTCGAAGCCGGGATCGCGGGCAATCGCGACGAGATGCTCGAGGTCGTCATTGATCCCCTCCGTCTCGAAAGCTACAACGTCACCGCAAGCGAGCTGATCTCGGTCGTCGTCAACAACAACCAGCTCATCGCCGCGGGCGAGCTGGACGAAGGCGCGTTCTCGGTCAAGATCCCCTCGAGCTTCAACGAAGCGCAGGACGTCTACAACCTGCCCGTCAAGGTCAACGGCGACCGCATCGTGACCCTGGGCGATCTCGCCGAGATCCGCCTGACCTTCGAGGACCGCACCTCCACCGCGCGCTTCAACGGCGAGCCGTCGGTGGCGCTCCAGGTCGTGAAGCGCAAGGGCTTCAACATCATAGACACCGTCTCTCAGGTGAAGGACGAGCTTGCCAAGGCCGAGGCCGACTGGCCGTCGGAGCTTTCCGCTGTCGTCACGCTCGGCACCTCGAACGACCAGTCGCGGCAGGTGGCCTCGATGGTCAGCCAGCTCGAAGGTTCGGTCCTGACCGCCATCGCGCTCGTCATGATCGTGGTGCTCGCAGCCCTCGGCACGCGGCCCGCGCTCCTCGTGGGCTTCGCGATCCCGACCTCGTTCCTTCTGTGCTTCGCCTTCCTCGCGATCATGGGCGTGTCGGTGTCGAACATCGTCATGTTCGGCCTGATCCTCGCCGTCGGCATGCTGGTCGACGGCGCCATCGTGGTCGTCGAATACGCCGACAAGCGCATCTCCGACGGCGTCGGCCCGATGCGCGCCTATGTCGAGGCCGCCAAGCG
This sequence comes from Litorisediminicola beolgyonensis, assembly GCF_042679605.1. Taxonomy (NCBI): domain Bacteria; kingdom Pseudomonadati; phylum Pseudomonadota; class Alphaproteobacteria; order Rhodobacterales; family Paracoccaceae; genus Litorisediminicola; species Litorisediminicola beolgyonensis. Next base: position 65,781 of record NZ_JBHTMU010000021.1, on the reverse strand, counting down.
GATGTTCTGGCCGGTCGTGTCCTCGACCGCGACCACGCTCTGCGCCTTCCTGCCGATGCTCTTCTGGCCCGGCGTCGCGGGCGAGTTCATGGGCATGCTGCCGGTCACGCTGATCTTCGTGCTCTCCGCCTCGCTGGTCGTGGCGCTCGTCTACCTGCCGGTCATGGGCGGCGTCACGGGCCGCTTCTCACGCCTCGTCGGACATGCCACCGACGCGCTCCGGGCGCGTACCCACTGGACCGTCCGGCTGCTCCTCGTGCCGCTGGCGCTCTTTCTCCTCTTCGCGGGCGCGATGTCGGTCCTGAACCCCGGCTATCTCATGGGTGTCCCGGCCGAGGCCGGCTGGGGCGGCCGCGCCCTCGGCGCCGCGCTGTTCCTCGGCGCTGCGGTCCTGACCGCGATCGTGATGGGCGCGGTCAAGCCGACCCGGACCGAGGGCCGCATCCGCGCGGGCTATCGCCGAAGCCCCTTCGGACGCTTCATCGCCTTCATCGCCGGAAATCCGATCATGCCGCTCGTGACCGTGGCGGGCGTGGTCTTCTTCGTCATGTCGGTCTTCAGCTATTACGGCGAGAACAATAACGGCGTGGAGTTCTTCGTCGCGACCGAACCCGAGCAGGCGCTCGTCTACGTCAAGGCGCGCGGCAACCTGAGCCTCGAAGAGAAGGACGCGCTGGTCGCCCGGGCCGAGGCCGTGGTGCTCGCCCATCCCGGCGTGCGCGACGCCTTCGCCTTCGCCGGGGACGGCGGGCTCGACAGCAATACCGGCGGCGCCCAGCCCCCCAAGGACGCCATCGGCCAGATCCAGTTCGAAACGATCCCCTGGGAAGAGCGCGCCGACGACCCCTCGCTCGACGGCGACCTGGTCGTGGCCGAGCTTGAAGAGCAGCTGTCCCGGCTTCCCGGCATCCAGACCGAAATCCTGAACCTCGCCATGGGACCCGCTTCGGCGAAACCGGTGCATCTGCGGCTCAAGGGCGACAATTGGGACGAGCTTCTCGCCGCGACCGAGATCGCCCGCGCCCGCTTCGACGCCACCGCGGGCCTCGTCCAGACCGAGGACACCCGCCCCCTGCCCGGCATCGACTGGCAGATCGACGTCGATGTCGAGAAGGCCGGCCGCTACGGCGCCGATGTGGCCACGGTCGGCGCGATGGTGCAGCTTGTCACCCGCGGGCTTCTGCTGGACACCATGCCGGTCGAGACCTCCGACGAAGAGATCGACATCCGCGTGCGCCTGCCCCAGGAAGACCGCCTGCTCTCCACCCTCGACACGCTGCGCGTCCGCACACGCGACGGGCTCGTGCCGCTGACGAATTTCGTCACCCGCAAGCCGGTCGAGAAGCTCGCCGAGATCAGCCGCGAGGGCCAGAAACGGTTCTTCGACGTCAAGGCGGGCGTGGCCCCCGACCTCGTCAAGTTCCAGAACGACAGCCTCGTGACGATGGGCATCGCCCGCAAGATCACCGAGGAGGACGGGGCGGTCCGCTACGGGGTGGTCGCCCCGGCCGAGGACCTGTCCGCGGCCGAGTTCCGCGAGATGATCGACGCAGGCACCCTGCACTCCGTCCCGGTCACCCCGGCCGAGCGCATCGAGACCCTGACGCGCTGGCTCGAGACCACCGAGTTTCCGCTGGGCATCAGCTGGGAATGGACCGGCGACCAGGAGGACGAGGCCGAAAGCCAGGCCTTCCTCGGCAATGCCTTCGCCGCCGCGCTGGGGCTGATGTTCATCATCCTCCTGGCGCAGTTCAATTCCTTCTACAACGCCACGCTGGTGCTTCTGGCCGTGGTGCTGTCGACCGCGGGCGTCCTGATCGGCATGCTGGTGATGGGCCAGACCTTCTCGATCATCATGACCGGCACCGGCATCGTCGCGCTCGCGGGGATCGTGGTGAACAACAACATCGTCCTGATCGACACCTATCAGGAATACGAGCGCATGATGCCCCGGATCGAGGCGATCATCCGCACCGCCGAGGACCGCATCCGCCCGGTCTTCCTGACCACGGTGACGACCATGGCCGGTCTCGCGCCGATGATGTTCGGCCTGAGCCTCGACTTCTTCGCGGGCGGCTACACGATCGACAGCCCGACCGCGCTCTGGTGGAAGCAGCTTGCCACCGCCGTGGTCTTCGGCCTCGGCATCGCCACGGTGCTGACGCTGGTCTTCACGCCCTCGATGCTGGCGATCCGGGTCTGGACCGGCACCTATCTCCGCGCGCTCGGCCGCCTCTTCGCGCGGATGTCGATGGGCCGCGGCAGCCGCGCCGCCCAGGACTGGGCGCTGAACCGCGAGGCCCGCCGCGCCAAGCCGCCGGTCATCCTCTGGGAAGAGCTCGTCACACGGCCCGAGACCGACGCGCCCCCGCGCGAGCCCGAACTGCCGCTCCGCGCCGCCGAGTAACCACGGCTCGACGCGGGTCCGGAAACGCGCCTCAGGTCACCACAGGCGGCTCCCCAGCCCAACCACACGAACCAGGCCCCGTCACACCGGGCCCGCCCCCTGCTCTTCATCTGTCCGAAAATATCCCGGAGAGCGCGAGAGGCAGCGCCTCTCGCATGCGAGGCCGAACGGCCCCGCATCCCTCAGAGCCAAACGCTCAGAGCGCCGTCCAGCCGCCATCGACCGAGATCGTCGTGCCGGTGATCTGCGCCGCCGCATCCGAGCAGAGGAACACCGCCGTCCCGCCGCTCCGCGCCGCCGAGCAGCCACGGCTCGGCACAAGCCCGGAAACGCGCCTCAGGTCACCTCAGGCGGCTCCCCAGCCCAGCCATACAAACCAGGCCCCGTCACACCGGGCCTGCCCCCTGCTCTTCATCTGTCCGAAAATATCCCGGAGAGCGCGAGAGGCAGCGCCTCTCGCATGCGGGGCCGCACGGCCCCGCATCTCTCAGACCCAAACGCTCAGAGCGCCGTCCAGCCGCCATCGACCGAGATCGTCGTGCCGGTGATCTGCGCCGCCGCGTCCGAGCAAAGAAACACCGCCGTCCCGCCGATCTGCTCGACCGTGGCAAATTCCTTCGAGGGCTGCCGCTCGAGGATCACCTTCTCCTTGGCCTCCTCCTCGGTCATCCCGTATTTCTTGGCCGTGTCGGGGATCTGCCCCTCGACCAGCGGCGTCAGCACGTAGCCCGGGCAGATCGCGTTGGCGGTGATCTGCTCCTTGGCGGTCTCGAGCGCCACGGTCTTGGTCATGCCGACGAGCCCGTGCTTGGCCGAGATATAGGCCGACTTGTAGGGCGAGGCCGTCAGGCCGTGGGCGGAGGCGATATTGACCACCCGGCCCCAGCCCGCCTTGCGCATCATCGGCAGCGCGACCGCGGTGGTGTGAAAGGCGGCCGACAGCATGATCGCGATGATCTGGTCCCATTTCTCGACCGGAAACTCGTCGATCGGGGCGACATGCTGGATGCCCGCATTGTTCACGAGGATATCGCAGACGCCTGCCTGTTCGATCACGCCGCGCGCCTCGTCGCCCTTGGACAGGTCGCCCTTGATATAGCGCGCCTCGACCCCGTGCTCGCGGCCCAGTTCCTCGGCCAGCTTGTGGTCCTCGTCGCGGTCGGTGAACGAGTTCAGCACCACGTTCGCACCGGCGCGCGCCAGTTCATGCGCGACGCCGAGGCCGATCCCCGAATTGGACCCGGTGATGACGGCGGTCTTGCCCTTGAGTTGCATATATCGAAGCTCCCGTTTCATGCGTGCCGCAGAGTGTCTTTGCTGCGTCTGCAGAACAAGGGGGCTTTCGGAGGCTTTGTTCCGAACCGCCGCCTGCCAGGGATGCCCGTTCGCCGCCGCACTCAGCGGCTCTCCAAGTGCCGAGACGTCCGGTCCATCGACGGACCGCAAAAAGAATCATCTGAAAAACGGCTTTGTGACAGGATCTCGACTCGCAGGATCTGGCCCGGAGCGTCCTGTCCGGCTAGGACAGGATCCACACCAGCGCGCACTCCCGAAGCCTCACAGCCAAAAAAAACGCCGGCACAAGGCCGGCGTTCAGTTATTGAGGCAGGTTTCATACAGGCAAGAAACCTATCGAGCAGTGATCCCAACATAAGCAGTTTGCCGCCCGGTGCCAAGCTAAAAGTTTGATAAGGCGGAAATCCCCCGTTACCTTCAGCCTCAATAAAACAAGGGCAGAGCGGGATTGTCTCCAAAATGAGAAGCGATTTTTTCAGCGCGGCGCTCGGCGTCGCCCTCGCGGCGGGCCTCAGCCTGGGCAGCACGGCCTCCGCCGAACCCCGGCATGGAATCGCCATGTATGGCGATCCGGCGCTGCCTCCGGACTTCGAGGCGCTGCCTTACGTCAATCCCGACGCCCCCAAGGGCGGGCGCATCGTGACCGGCGAGGTCGGCGGGTTCGACAGCCTCAATCCGCTGATCCTCAAGGGCTCCACCCCCTGGCAGCTCCGGTTCCTGAATTACGAGAGCCTGATGGGCCGGAACTGGGACGAGCCCTTCACGCTCTACGGCCTTCTCGCCGAATCGGTCGAGACGCCTGAGGACCGCTCCTGGGTCGAGTTCACCCTGCGCGAAGAGGCCCGCTTCTCCGATGGCAGCCCCGTCACCGTCGAGGACGTGATGTGGAGCTACGAGACGCTCGGCACCGAGGGCCATCCCCGCTATCGCGGCGCCTGGGGCAAGGTCGCCTCGATGGAGCAGACCGGCGAGCGAAAGATCCGCTTCACCTTCAATACCGAGGACCGCGAATTGCCGCTCATCCTCGGCCTGCGCCCCATCCTGAAAAAGGCGCAATGGGAGGGACAGGAGTTCGGCGCCTCGGGTCTCGACACCGCGCCGATCACCACAGCGCCCTACCAGATCGGCGCGTACGAGGCCGGCCGCTACATGGTGCTCGAACGCGACCCCGATTACTGGGGCAAGGACCTGCCCTTCATGACCGGCCAGGCCAATTTCGACGAGATCCGGATGGAGTTCTACGGCGACAGCCAGGTGCTCTTCGAGGCCTTCAAGGCCGGCGAGCTCAACTCCATGCGCGAGAGCAATGCCGAGAAATGGGAGACGCAGTATGATTTCCCCGCGGTCCGCTCGGGCGAGATCGTGAAATCGGTGATCCCGCACCAGCGCCCCTCGGGCATCATCGGCTTCGTGATGAACTCCCGTCGCCCGGCCTTCTCGGACTGGCGCGTGCGCGACGCGATGCTGCATGCGTTCAACTTCGAATATATCAACGAGACCCTGACCGGCGGCCGGCAGCAGCGGATCAGCTCGTATTTCTCGAACTCCGTTCTCGGCATGCGCGACGGCCCCGCCGAAGGCCGCGTCCGCGAACTGCTCGACGCCCATTCCGCCGAGCTTCTGCCCGGTGCCCTCGACGGCTACGCCCTGCCGGTCTCGGACGGGACCGAACGCAACCGCAAGAACCTGCGCAGCGCGATCGCGCTCATGGAAGAGGCCGGATACACCATCCGGGACGGCGTGATGACCACGCCCGGAGGCGAACCCTTCCGCTTCGAGATCCTGCTCACCCAGGGATCGACCGAGGCGCAGTCGATGATCGACCTCTTCGCCGAGGCGCTGATCCGGATGGGCATCACCCCCGAGATCACCACCGTCGACCCCGCGCAATACAACGAGCGGACGCAGGGCTACGATTTCGACATGACCTATTACCAGCGCGGCCTCTCGCTCAGCCCCGGCAACGAGCAGAAGCTCTACTGGGGCCGCGCCGGCGTCGAGGAGCCCGGCAGCTACAACTGGATGGGCATCGACAGCCCCGCCGCCGAGGCGATGATCGACACGATGCTGAACGCCACCGACCAGGACGAGTTCGTTGCCGCCACCCGCGCGCTCGACCGCATCCTGACCACCGGGCGCTACGTGATCCCGATCTATCAATGGAGCGTGTCGCGGATTGCCCATGCCGCCGAGCTGTCCTACCACGAGCCCGTTCCGGTCTATGGCGACTGGTTCACATGGCAATCCGACACCTGGTGGTCCGAGGAGAAATGACGATGCGGATTCTTCTGGCTCTGGCGCTTCTGGGCGGCCTCGCGGCGTGCAACACCGTCGCGGGCGTGGGCGAGGACATCTCGGGCGCGGCCCGCACCGTCCAGCACCGGCTCTGACAGGGACCTGTCTCGGCGCGCGGCCCCCGGGGCTGCGCGCCACGCGACCGGGTCACCGGCTTGCCGGGCCACCGGGCCTGCGCCGACCCCGCCTTCAGCTTAAAACGATCTCGCCCCTCAGGCGAGCGAGGTGACCCAGAGGATCGTCGCATCCTCGGGCGAGACGGACACCACGTTATGGCCCATCGTCGCGTCGTAATAGGCGCTGTCGCCGCGCCGCATCTCGATCGGCTCGTAGAATTCGGTATAGAGCCGGATGACCCCGGTCAGGACATAGAGGAACTCCTCGCCGTCATGCCGGACCCAGCCGTCGAACTCTTCCATCGACCGCGCCCGGACCCGCGCCCGGTAGGGCAGCATCTGCTTCTTGGTCAGCGTCTCGGCCAGGAGCGTGTGCTCGTAGGTCGCCGTCGGATGCGGCTGCCCGCTCTCGGCCTTGGTCACCGACAGACGCCCGTTGATCCGGTCCTGCTTCGGCGGCGTGAAAAGCTGCGGTACCGAGATCTCGAGCCCCGTGGCAAGCTTCTTCAGCGCGTCATAGGTCGGCGACATCTGCCCGTTCTCGATCTTCGAAAGCGTCGAGCGCGCCAAGCCGGCCTGCCGGGCCGCCTGCTCCAGCGTCCAGTCGCGCGCTTTTCTCAGTTCGCGCACCCGCTGACCGAGATCGAGCGGCGCGCCCTCTTCCGAGGCGCCGGTCTCGCGGGCGATGCGAATGAGGCTCTTGGGATCGGCATCTGACATATCCGGTCTCTTAGGCCCGCCCCCGCGGGCTTGCAAGCACGGGCAGCGCGGCCTAACTCGGCGCTCATGCTCTCGATCTTCGACCGGGGCGCACCGCCGCCCGCGCCCGCGCCCTTCAACCTGGCCCATCACGTCCTGACCTCGGGCGCGCCCGAGCCCGACAAGATCGCCCTGGCGATCCTGGACCTGTCCCGCGCCGAACGCTGGAGCTACGCCCGGCTCGAACAGGCGGTGCGCGGCACCGCGACCGGTCTTCTGGACGCGGGCCTCGCGCCCGGCGACCGGGTGCTGATGCGGCTCGGCAATGACGTGAGCTTCCCCATCGCCTATCTCGGCGCCATCGCGGCGGGGCTGGTGCCGGTGCCGACCTCCGCGCTCCTGACCGAGGGCGAGACCGCGCGCATCCTCTCCGATCTCGCCCCGCGCGCGATCCTGCGCGCCGAGGGCGTGGCCTGCCCGACGACCGACATCCCCACATTCTCGAGCGCGGACATGACCCGCTGGCGCGATCTGCCGCCTGCGGCCTATCATATGGGTGACCCCGACCGCCTCGCCTATATCGTCTACACCTCCGGCACCTCCGGCGCGCCGCGCGCGGTCTGTCATGCCCACCGTGCGATCTGGGCGCGGCGGATGATGATCGACGGCTGGTACGGGCTCGGGCCTTCGGACCGGCTCTTGCACGCGGGCGCGTTCAACTGGACCTTCACCCTCGGCACCGGGCTCATGGATCCCTGGACGATGGGCGCGACCGCGCTCATCCCGGCTCCGGGCGTCCGGCACGACCAGCTTGCGCTCCTGATGAAGCGCCACGAGGCGACGATCTTTGCCGCGGCCCCCGGCGTCTACCGCAATCTCCTGAAATCGACCCTGCCCCCGATGCCGAAACTGCGCCACGGTCTCTCGGCCGGGGAAAAGCTCTCGCCCGCGATCCGCAGCCGCTGGACCGAGGCGACCGGGACCGAGATCCACGAAGCCTACGGCATGTCCGAATGCTCGACCTTCATCTCGCAGGCCCCGGACGCCCCGAGCCCGCCCGAGACGCTCGGCCGCCCGCAGCCCGGACGGCGGGTCGCGATCCTCGGCCCCGACGGCCCGGTGCCGCGCGGCGAGCCCGGCGAGATCGCCGTCCATCAGAGCGATCCCGGCATGATGCTTCGCTATCACGACCAGCCCGAGGAGACCGCCCAGCGGTTCCGCGACGGCTGGTTCCTGACCGGCGACCGCGGGATCATGGGCGACGGTGACACGATCACCTATCTCGGGCGCGGCGACGACATGATGAACGCCGGCGGCGTCCGGGTCTCTCCGATCGAGGTCGAGAGCGCGCTCTCGCGCTTTCCCGGCATCACCGAGATCGGTGCCACCGATATCGAGGTGAAGGACGGCGTCCGCGTCATCGCGGCCTTCTATACCGGGCCCGAACCGCTCGATCCCGAGGCGCTCGCGCGCTTCGCCGAGGCGCATCTTGCGCGCTACAAGCAGCCGCGGCTCTATATCCATCTCGACACGCTCCCGAAGAATCCCAACGGCAAGCTCCTCCGCCGCGACCTGGCCCGCCATTACCGACCGCCCTCCTCCTGAAAACACGGGTTTCGCGACGCGGCTGTGTCCTCGGTGCGAGCGACCTGCTACAACCGGCGGAACCGCTGAGAAAGGACCACACATGGTCAAGCTCGATATCCTCTCCGACCCGATCTGCCCCTGGTGCTATATCGGCAAGGCCCAGCTCGACCGCGCGCTGGAGCAATCCCCCGATCACCCGTTCGAGATCGAGTGGCATCCGTTCCAGCTCAATCCCGACATGCCGCCCGAAGGCATGGAGCGCCGCGCCTATCTCGAGGCCAAGTTCGGCGGCAAGGACGGGGCGATCCAGGCCTATCTGCCGGTCGAGGAGCACGCCAAGGCGGCGGGTCTCTCGCTCGATCTGGGCGCGATCACGCGCACGCCGAACACGCTCGACGCGCATCGCCTGATCCACTGGGCCGGGATCGAGGGGCGCCAGACCGCCTGCGTCTCCGCGCTCTTCGCCGCCTATTTCAAGGAAGGCCGCGATATAGGCGACCGTGACGTGCTCTGCGACATCGCCGACGGGGTCGGGCTCGACGCCAGCGTGATCCACCGGCTCCTCGCCTCCGAGGCCGATGTCGAGGAAACCCGCGGCCGCGACCGCGCCGCGCGCGACATGGGCGTGAGCTCGGTCCCGACCTTCATCGTCGACGGCCGCCACGCCGTGCCCGGTGCCCAGGCGCCCGAGCTCTGGGTGAAGGTGATCGAGGAACTGACCGCCGACGCCGATACCTGAAAGCCGCAACGCGTGCCCGAGAGGGTGCCCGGGCGGTATTGACGGTTTCCTTGCAAACGTCCGCCAGATTAAGCTGCTCTTCGAGCAGACCGCGCCCGGAAGAGGCAGTATGACGGACACAACGGAAGCAGAGATCAAAAGTGCGCCCGCAATGACGCGTCGGGACGCCCGTCGCCGTGTCCGCGAGATCGCGGCGATGGCGAAGGGAGAGCTCGCCTTTGGCCGCACCGGGCTGGATTTCCGGAAGCTTTCTTTAGAAGTTCTGGACTTGCGCGCCAATCGCGGTTGGATCGAGTGGCTCGAAGCCGCTGTTGCCACCGCGGTAATTGCTCGGTCCCGGCCTGCGAGAACCGTGCGCTTTCTTTCGGAGCTGCGGGAGCGGCACGAACAGGACGGCAAGCCGGAGTTGTTCGAGGCTTTCGAGACACTGATCAATGATTATCTCGCCCCCGAGAAGCTGACCAATCACGGCTACACCACCGCGACCTTCGACAGCGTCGATCACGCTCCGATCTGGTCCGGCACTGCCGCCGCCATCGCCGCGGTCGAAGCCACCGGCCATCAGGTCTTCCTGAACTCCGGAACCCTTCTCGGCGTCGTCCGCGACGGGCGGCTGATCGATCATGACGACGATATCGACCTCGCGGTCATCCTGAAAGCGACCACGGATGCCGACGCCGCCTCGGAATGGCGCGCGCTGGCCGCGACCCTGGCCGAGACCGGCGCGCTCGATCCCGAGGGCAAGCGCATCGCGGGGCTCCTGAAGCTTCGCGGACCCGACGGGGTCGAGGTCGACCTCTTTCCGGCCTGGTTCGTGGAGGGACGGCTGCAGGTCTACCCGCATACCCGCGGCGAGCTGACGGAAGAGCAGGTGCTGCCGCTCGTGCCCTGCCCGATCACCGGCCATGCCCGCCCCCGCGACGCCGAGGCGATGCTCGCGGTCAATTACGGCGAGGGATGGCGCACGCCCGATCCCTTCTTCAAATTCGACTGGCCCCGCGCCCGGCGCGTCTTCGCGCCGTTCCTGAAGGCGATCTGATGTCCAGAACGGTCCTGACCTACGGCACCTTCGATCTGTTTCATGTCGGCCATGTCCGGCTCCTGCGGCGGCTTGCGGATCTGGGCGACAGGCTGGTCGTCGGCTGCTCCACCGACGCATTCAACCGCGCCAAGGGCAAGAGCTCGGCCATGCCCTACGAGGACCGCGCCGAGATCCTCGCGGCCTGCCGCTATGTCGACCAGGTGATCCCCGAGGACAGCTGGGAGCAGAAACGCCGGGACATCGAGGCGCATGGCATCTCGATCTTCGCCATGGGCGACGACTGGGCCGGCAAATTCGACGATCTCGCCGATCTCTGCCAGGTGGTCTACCTGCCCCGGACCGAGAACATTTCGACCACCGATCTCCGCCAGCTCGTGACCGCGCTCAAGGCCGAGAAGGTCGCGCATCTGAGAAACGCGCTGACCCAGGTCCAGGCGGTGGTCGACACGCTCTGACGCGGATCAGCCCTGCTCGGCGCGGATCGCCTCGAGCCGGTCGAGACAGCGCGGCAGATCGTCGAAGGGCAGCCCATCGAGCGCCTCGAAGGGCAGATCCCACCAGGCCACCGCCAGAAGCCGCTCCACGGTCTCGGCATCGAAGCGCATGCGGATGCGTTTCGCGGGCAGTCCGCCCACCACCTCGTAGGGTGCCACGTCGCGGGTCACCACCGCGCCCGCCGCGATGACGGCGCCGTGGCCGATGGTCAACCCGCGCAGGATCGTCGCGCGGGTGCCGATCCAGACGTCATGACCGATCACCGGCCCTTCGCCGCGGTCGAACTCGACCAGCTCGCGCTTGCGATAGGCACGCTGCGGGAAGTGGAACGGGCTGTACTGGAACGGATGGGTCGACAGGTAGTCGGTCGGGTGCGCCAGCGCACCGATGTCGCAATAGCGGCCGATCGAACAGTAGCGCCCGATCCGCGTACGCGCGAAGACCGCGCTGCCCTCGCTGAGATAGCTGAACCGACCGATTTCGACCCGGCGTTCGACGCGGGTCGAGTCCTCCAGACGCACCGGCGCCTCGAAGCGCACATTCTCCGCGACGCGCGCGGTCGGATCGATTTCGTTCTTCATCGGATGCCGAACCTAGAAGCCCTCCTGCCCGCTGTGAAGGCACCAGCCCCGCTCAACGATGTATACTTTTGCATACAGTCTTTTCTGCACCGCAAAATTGCGTTAGAGCGGCGGCAACAGACTCGGATAGCCCGAAGGAGCGAAGCATGTCCAAGATCAAGGTAGAGAACCCCATCGTCGAGATGGATGGCGACGAGATGACCCGGATCATCTGGGATTTCATCAAGAAGAAGCTGATCCTGCCCTATATCGACGTCGATCTGCTCTACTACGATCTCGGCATCGAGAGCCGCGACGCCACCGATGACCAGATCACCATCGACGCCGCCGAGAAGACCAAGGAAGTCGGCGTGGCGGTCAAATGCGCGACCATCACCCCCGACGAGGGCCGGGTCGAGGAGTTCGGCCTCAAGAAGATGTGGCGTTCGCCCAACGGCACCATCCGCAACATCCTGGGCGGCGTCGTCTTCCGCGAGCCGATCATCTGCAAGAACGTGCCGCGCCTCGTTCCGGGCTGGACCCAGCCCATCGTCATCGGCCGTCACGCCTTTGGCGACCAGTATCGCGCGACGGACATGAAATTCCCCGGGCCGGGCAAGCTGTCGATGAAATTCGTCGGCGAAGACGGCACCGTGATCGAGGAAGAGGTCTTCGACGCGCCCTCCTCGGGCATCTACATGGGCATGTACAACCTCGACAAATCCATCGAGGATTTCGCCCGCGCCTCCTTCAACTACGGCCTGAAGCGCGGCTACCCGGTCTATCTGTCGACCAAGAACACCATCCTCAAGCAGTATGATGGTCAGTTCATGATCATCTTCCAGCGCATCTTCGACGCCGAGTTCGCCGACAAGTTCAAGGAAGCGGGCCTGACCTACGAGCACCGCCTGATCGACGACATGGTCGCGGCGGCGATGAAGTGGTCCGGCGGCTATGTCTGGGCGTGCAAGAACTACGACGGCGACGTGCAGTCCGACACCGTGGCGCAGGGCTTCGGCTCGCTCGGTCTCATGACCTCGCAGCTGATGACGCCCGATGGCAAGATCGTCGAGGCCGAGGCCGCGCACGGCACCGTCACCCGCCACTACCGCCAGCACCAGCGCGGCGAGGAGACCTCGACCAACTCGATCGCGTCGATCTTCGCCTGGACCGGTGGCCTCAAGCACCGCGCCAAGCTCGACAGCAACGATGCGCTCAAGACCTTCGCCGAGACGCTCGAGCGCGTGATCGTCGAGACGGTCGAGTCTGGCTTCATGACCAAGGACCTCGCGCTGCTCGTCGGGCCCGACCAGAAATGGCTGACCACGATGGGCTTCCTCGAGAAGGTCGACGAGAACCTGAACAAGGCGCTCGCGGGCTAAGCGCCGCGTATCTTGCGAGATCGGGCGAAGGGCCGGTTCATGCGAACCGGCCCTTTCTCTTTGCCACAGGAACAAGGCGCCACGTGGCCCCGGTTCCCTCGGAACCTTGCAGCGACCAGCAGGTCAGTGCACGCCAAGGAGAACGGAGACGTGGTTATCATATTGGAAGGGGGCGATTACCGGAATGATCGACGCAGCGCAGCCGGGCGGACTAAGGGATGTCGACGCGGGTTCGGGAAAAATCGTTGCGGGGGCTCACAACCGTCGCTGCTTACCGCCATTACTATGTACTGTGTGAACGGTAGCCCAAAGTCCGAGGTTCAAATTCCTAGGGTCAGGAATCACAGCCAATAGATGACGGTTGCGGCGAGCGCGATGGCGGACAGGAAAACCTTTGGACAACGGTCGTATCGCCAATCCTTGAGCCTGCCGAACATAATTTCGATCCGGTTGCGCCGTTTGTAGCGGCGTCTGTCGTATTTTGCGGTTTATGTTAAATCCGACATCGGGCGCAGATCCGCCGATCCAAACCCAAGGCGCCCGGCGGGCGCTCGCCCCGGACGTCCTCATCAGAGCGCGCTTGTGGCCCACGCCCGCAATCGCCATTCTGACCGGCATGCCAGACACGCCAGCACCCGAGCTGTCCTACCTTGCCGGACTCGGCCGCATAGGCCGCCCGGTCAGCTATTCCAAGGGCGCCGCGATCTTTCACCTCGGCGACCCGGGCAGCTTTGTGCTGATCCTCGCGGACGGACTGATCGAGGTCTCGGTCCTGTCGCAGTCGGGGCGAAAGTCGGTGCTGGCTTGGGTCGGGCCCAACGAGGTGCTTGGCGAGATCTCGGCGCTGGACGGTGGCCCGCGCAGCGCGGACGCCATCGCGGTCGAGGCCTGCCGGGGTGTCGTGGTAACGCGCGCCGCGCTGTTGTCGCACCTTCATGACACCCCAGAGGCCGCCACCGAGGTGATCGCCGCGCTCTGCCGGCGCATCCGAAACGCCTCTGACGGGGTGGCACGTCATGCGCTCACCTCCGCTTCCGCCCGGCTGGCGGACTGCCTGCTGCGGCTTGCGCGCGATTGGGGGACGCCCGCGGCGGACGGGGGCGTGACGCTCAGCCGCACATTCTCGCAGGCGAATCTCGGCGCCTTCGCAGGCATCGCGCGCGAGAACGTCAGTCGACAGATCGCCAGCATGGCCAAGTCCGGCTTCGTGACGCATTCCGCCGGCGTGCTGACAATCCACGATCTCTCAGCGCTGGAGTCTCTGCGCGACGACGCGCGAGTCTAAAGCTGTTTCAGCGCAGCGCGGGCGCGGCGCACCAGAAGGTCGACACCATCGGCCATCGCCGCGTCGCGCCCCGCTTCAAGATGCGCACGGGCGGTCGCCTTGTCGCGCCGCCGAAGCGCGACCAGGCCAAGGCCGATCCGCGCGCGGGCATAGTTCGCGCCCGCGGCCTCGGGTTCCAGTTCGAGGCAGCGCTTCAATTCAATCGTGGCATCGCGCAGGGCCCACGGCCGCAGCCGCAGGAATGTCAGCAGGTCGCGCGGGCCCCTGCGGCGCGGCTCTTTCGCCTGACCGTCCTCCGACGCCCGCGGTTCCACCAGCCCCGCGACCGCCAGCAGCACCTCGGCCTTCAGAAGCCGAAACTGACGTTCCATCGGTTGGTTCCCCGCCAGCGCGACCTCGGGCAGATCACGGTTCAGCCGCCGCCACCCATCGGCCAGCGCGCCCTTGCGCAAGTGCAGCACCGCCGCGATCCAGCACATTGCGTGGATCAGGTTGTAGTCACCCCGGCGCCGGACTTCTGCGGTGAACCCGGCGATCTCTTCGGCCAGCGCGTGCGAGGCGGCGATCATCGTCCGGCTGTACAGTTCGATGGCCCGGCACGTGGCCTCGTCTCCCGACCCGCCCAGCGCGTGCCTGCGCCCCTCACGCACCGTCGCCAGCGCGCGTTCGGGCGCATCGTCGATGATGTGGATCAGCGCCTTGGCCCAGGACGCAAAGGCGTGCCCCCGTCGGTCGTCATGTTCAACCGCGAAAGCCATCAGCCGGTTCGCCGTCGCGACCGACTGACCGCGCCGCCCGGCCGTGCGGTAGACCGCGCAAAGCTGGTAGAGCGCGATCATCGACAGCGCGCGGTCGCCTTCCGCCTCCGCCACCGGCAGGATCGCGTCGGCGAGCGACTCGAGCTCGGCGACGGATCTCTTCCCGGTCTCCTCGAAATTGCGCAACAGGGCGACCCGGGCCCAGGCCGCGCCCAGCCGGTCGCCGACCCGTTCCGACTGTTCCAGAGTTTCCTGTGCCAGCGTCTCGCCACCGGCGTATTCGCGCGTGTGGGTCATCGACAGCGCCACCAGCGTCTGCACGATGCTCAGTTCGGTCGACGCCCCCGCCGCCTGCAACCGGGGCAGCAGCTGACGCGACAGATCGACGATGCGCCGAAACTCCGCCAGATGATGCAGGCTGTGCAGCCAGGTGATCACCAGGGCACGGTATCCGGCTTCATCCAGTACCGTCGGATCGCGCGCGACATAGCCCATCGCCCGCGCGGCCAGGGATTCGGCATTGATCAGATCGTACTGCGCCAGCGCATCGGCTGCCCCAAGCGCCAGATACCGCGCCGCTTTCACGTGGTTGTCGGCTTCGGCGAAATGCCGACCGATCCGTCCCCGATCGGCACCGCCCTCGCCCGCCTGCGCCTCGAGCGCGATGGCGATGGCGCGGTGCGCTTCCCTGCGCGCGCCCGACAGCATGCCGGAATAGACCGCGTCGCGGATCAACGCGTGATGGAACCGCCAGTGATCGCCCTGCACCTGTTCGATGAGATCCGCAGACATCATAGCTTCAATGTCGGGCGCGCTCCCCGCCGCGCGGGTCAGCAGATCGACCGAAAAGTCGCGGCCGATGGCCGCCGCGATCGATAGCACCCTGCGCGCCGCAGGTTCCAGCCGGTCGCAACGGCTCAGCACCGATTGTTCAAGCGTTCCGGTCAGCAGGTCCGCGTCGCCGGTCGCCGCACTGTCCCGCGCGCGGAGTGCGCGCACCATCTCTTCGGCGACAAGCGGCAGGCCCTCGGATTTGTCCACGATCAGGGCGGCGGTGTCCTCTGCCAGCTTCGCGCCATAGCTGTCGCGGACAATCTCACCGATCGCGGCGGCGTCCAGCAGGCCCAGCTCGATCCGCGCGATATGCGGCGAATCCAGCCACGCGATCGGCGGCGCGGGGCGCCGTGTCACGATCAGGGTGGGCCGCAACGGCAGCAAGGCTTCGAGAACCGCCGAACTGCCGGGGTCGATCCAGTGAATATCTTCAACCACCATCACATGTGCGCCGGTGGCGGACAGTCGCGCCAGCACACCGCCCAGGAAATCCCGCGTCCGAAGGGCGCGGTTCCGGCTGTCCTCGCCCGACGGATCGCCCGAAAACAGCGCGCTCACCTCAGCCATGTCGAGCACGAAGGGAAACACCTCGGACAGGCGGCGCAACGTTTCGAAATGTGACAGCCCGCGGTCCGCCTTCGCGGCGTGGCGAAGGATATCGAAGATCGGCCCATAGGCGCGGCCCTCGGCGACGCATTGACCGTAGACGACCTGGTCTCGCCGTGGCATCACTTGCAACGCCTCGTGCACCAGCCGTGATTTTCCCACGCCGGCGACCCCGGTGATCGCGACCACCCGACGCCCGGTCCGATCCAGCGCGCGCCGCACGGCGGCGATCTCGTCGCTGCGGCTGGCCAGACGGGTCAGGCCCCGTCGCCGCGCGCCGGAAAACCGTTCGGTCTCGGCCCGGATGCCTGTCAGGGCATAGTGCGCGACGGGCCAGTCGAAGCCCTTGAAGTCCGCCGCGCCCCGGTCCTCTACCGTGACGAAGCCTTCGCATTCGCGGTGGATATCTTCTCCGATCAGCACCTCGCCCAGGCCGGCGCTGGCCTGCAACCGCGCGGCCAGGTTGACCGGATCGCCCAGCACCTTCGCTCCGCCATCGTCGTATCGCACGAACATCGCTGTGCCGCCGGACAGGCCAACGCGAAACTCCGCCGCCGCGCCGAATTCCGCCACGAACCCGTCGCGACCCGCGGCAATCCGGTCGCGGAAGGTCAGCGCCGCGCGGCAGGCTCGCAGTGAAGCATCCTCGAACGCGAGCGGCGCGCCGAAAATAGCCAGAAACCCGTCACCCGCCGTGTCGACGATCTGCCCGCCCTCGCCTTCGACCGCCTTGCGCGCCTGCTCCATTGCGGTCTCCAGCAGGCCGAAGGCCCGCTCCTGCCCGATCTCGCGCGGCAGCCGGGTAAAATTGGCCATGTCGCCCGACATCACGGCGACCCAGCGGCGATCTCCGGACCGCTCTGCCACTAAAACCCGTCCAGGATCCGCACGAGCGACGGATGGATATCGCGCGCGGCCCTCCGGCCGATGAAGCAATCCATGTGCCCATAGCCCTGAAAGACAGTCCGGCCATAGCGCGGCGGCCCCCCGCCCTGCCCGTTCCGGTCGATCAGCCAGGCCATCGTGCGCAAGGTGGCCTCTGGCAGCATCTCGGCGTTTTGCGCCCCGGCGATGAAGTGGATCGGAAATGCCAGGTTCGCGACGCCGCCCGAATAGGTGTCGGCGCCGGATGCATCCACCAGGTGACCGGTGCCGAAGATCCGCGCGATGTGCACGAATGGCGTGGTCGAGACCGGGCCGAAGACATGCCGGATCGCGTCATGCGTCCTGCTGTCAAGCTGGTCGTGCAGATAGCTCGGGCCGAAGATGGCGTTGATCCGGTGACATGTCGGGCTCTGACAGGCGACGGGACTGAAACTCGGCACTCCATAAAGCGCGCCGTCCAGCGTCGCGCCAAAGACCTGCCCGGGGTCGAGCGGGCCGGGGGAGCGTGGGTCGATCACCCGCAGCCCGCGGCGGGCGATCTCTTCCGCGTCGCTGCCCAGGCCAAGCGCGCGGACGATCCCCATCATCGGCTCCGGCACGCCGTGCGCCACGGCCTGCGCGATGCCGAGGTCGGATTTGGCATAGTTGAACCAGTTCGTCACCGGATGCGCCGCCAGCTGCGACGCGATCATGCCGGTGATCCGGCGCTCCCCGGCGAGGATCGCCATGAAAAGTGTCATGGACCCGATGCAGTGCACGACGGCGCGAATATCCCCCCGCCCGGTCACACGCTCGATCAGGTCGAGCGCGGCAGGCCAGTCCTTGCGCGCCACGTCGTCGAGCGTGAACGGCTCGAGGCTCGACGCAATCTCGCCGCTGCCGCGATAGTCGAACAGCCAGACATCGTATTCCGCCGTCACCAGCTGATGCACCAGCGTGTCGTCAAGCGTGGGCATCGCGAAAGAGATCGCCTTGGTCCCGAACCCGCCCGCCAAAACCACGGGCCCCTTGCGCGGTCGCCGACTGCCCCGGAACCGCGTCAGCTTCAGAAACCCGTCGCCGACGCGCGGATGGTGGATTTCGGCCGGCGGCAGACCCTTCGGCACGGGCAGGGCATCGCCGGCATCGCGGGCATGGAAGTTGGCCATGTAGCTGTAGATGCCGCCGTAACCGCGGAACACCACCTCGCCCATCCGGGCGAAGATGCGCCCGCGATAGTGATCGGCCAGCTTGTCCGCCGCGCAGGCCCTGCGCGCCCGCCACGCGCGCAACGCCCCCTTGACCGCGTCGGCGCGGACCGCCGGGTCGCGCATCACGCCGGGCAGCGCCTCGGGCCTCGCGGCACCGAAGGCGGCGCAGACCCGGGCCCACGCGGCCCTCATCTCCGTCGTCTCGTACCGCACCGTCAGGTCGCGGTTCTGCGTCACCAAGTCCTCCAGCCCAACGGTCAACACGCCGCGCGCGACCACGCGATCGCCGTCGCGGATGGTGGTGAACAGTTCGGTCAGATCGCGCCACCAGTGGGCGTTCGCGCGATACTGCACCCGCTTCATGCCCTCGAAAATCAGTGTGCGCGGCCCGGTCGTGCCCGGCTCGGCGGTCAACGTGCCGTCATAGCGCATCGCCCGGGCGTCGACCTCGTCCGCGATCGGCACCAGATACCCGAAGCGGCCCGTGATCCGATACTGCCCGCCCAGCGCCTCCGCCTTTAGCACGCCATTGGTGATGCGGGCCTCCCATGGCGCTTCGACGGCGCGGCGCACGCTCGGGGCCGCGATCTCGCACCGTTCCAGCGTGGCATTGACCGGCCCGTGACAGGCCAGCCGGAACGCATCGGCAGACGGGGGGTCGTCCCCGGCCGCCAGCGTCGACAGGTGGCCGGTCATCCGCTCGGGGAAGGACACGGGCGGAGAGATGTCGCCCAGTGCCGCCTCGACATGCGCGACGGCGGCGGCCAGGTCGCCCTCGGCCAGCGCGCCGCGCATTGGCCGCAGAATGCCAAGCGCCTGTGTCAGCAGGTCGACCGCGATCGGCCTCCGCCTGCGCTTGGCCAGCTTCCACATCAGCCGATGCTGAGAGGCGACGGGCACCGGATCGAGCATCTGGCCCAGCCTGCGCCACGCCATGGTCAGCCGCGCGGCATAGCGCCCGCGCCGATCGGTTTCGGCATGAGCCACCAGCGCCGCCAGACCGTTGATCGCCTCGTCAAGCAGATCAAGCAGCAGGGCGCGCACGGACTCGGCCGGTTCGGGCGCGGTGTCATCGGGTGGCGTCGGCGACAGGTCGATGCGCCCGCCCGCCGCCGCCACCATCCGGTCGACCGCGCGTTCGGCGACGGCTGTGATCGTCAGATGCGGGTTGGTCACGGTCGGCCCGGGGACGACCGCGCCATCACAGACATAAAGTCCCTCATGGACCCCGCCGTCACCCCGGAACACCCGGCAGTCGGGATCGACCACGCCGGTCTCGGCGCTTTCGGCCATGGCGCAGCCGCCCAGCGGATGCACCGTCAGCGTGCGCCGGCCAAAGGCGTCCTGCCAGAACGGCATCGGCAGAAATTCGGCGCGGGCCACATCGCAGGCGTCACGCACCATTCGCGCACCGCGTTTCAGCGACGGATCGTCGCCGCCGCCGGGCCAGGCCACGCGCACGCGGTCGGCGTGCATCTCAAGCCGTCCGTTTGCCGCGTCCTCGCCCATCACCAGAAACGCCAGCGTGCGCGACACCGGCCCGGAATAGACGCTGGCGGCCAGACGCTCGGGGTGGCGGCTGAGCATGTCGCCCAAGGCCGCCGCATCGGTCAGCCGGGTGCCGAGATCGCCATAGCGCGCCGGATCGCCCATCAGCGCCGCCATCGCCGGAAAGGCGGCGGCGTAGGCGGTGGCGAAGGCGCCGGGCATGACACCTTCCTCGAGGATCGTGTCGCCCCCGGACCCACCATCGGCGCGCATGTCGATCATGCCGGTGATGCAAGGCCCCGGCGCGGCCCAGGGGCCGTCGCCCACCGCGTCGCTGCGCCCGACAGGATAGACCGGCGGGCGATCCGCGTCCCGCCCGCTCAGGTCGGCGTTGTAGCCGAAGGTCCAGGCGTCGCCATTGCCCGAAAACCGTTCACCCAGCGCCGGCGACAGGTTGAGCGGAGCATCGGGATCGTCGCGGCTGCGACTCAAAATCTCGGTCGACCCCAGCGCCCCTGCGGCAAGGATGACCCGCCGTGCGCGCAGCGTCCGGTCTCTGCCGTCGTCCATGTCCCGCACCGTCACGCGCCATCCGCCATCCTCGGCCCGGGCGATCCGTCGCACCTCCGCCCCGACATACAGCCGCGCCCCGCGTCGGCGCGCATCGGCGAGGTAGGTCACCAGCACTGTGTTCTTGGCCCGCGCATTGCAGCCCGACACGCAATTGCCGCAGTCGATGCAGGCGCGCATCGGCTCGCCCGCCATGTTCACGCCCTCTTCGAAACTGACGTTGACCGGCACACGGTGGAAAGGCCGGTCCAGCCCCGCCGCCACCGCCTTCAGCGCCTCGAGCTTGGGGAGTGTCCTGCCGTCGGGATATGGGGTCGAGCCCAGCATCTCGCGCGCGCGCTCGAAATACGGAGATAACGCGCCGGGTTCGCGATAGACGGCGGGCCAGTGACGCATCGCCGTGTCGTCGGGCTCCAGCGCCACGTTGGCGTTGATCAGAGAGGTTCCGCCCAGCCCGTTGCCAACCAGCACGTTCACATCCCGGCCCATGCGCAGATCGAACAGACCCGACAGCGCGCCCACCGTTTCGCCACTCTCACCGAGAGTGACCGAAATTTCCGCGGCCGCCTCGGGCCCGGTCTCGGGGTATTCCCCCGGCCGGACCTCGCGCCCGCGCTCCAGCACCGTCACCGAAAACCCGGCCCTCGCCAGGCGTGACGCCGCGACGCCGCCGCCATAACCCGATCCGATCACAAGCCAGTCGTGGTCGTCGCCCGCCCGCGCAAAAGGCTCGGATATCCGCGCCTCGGTCATTCCGCGGCCATCCCGCGGCCGGCATCAGAACTCCGCCCGGTCAGCCGCAGCAGCATCCGCTGGCGGGCGAGATATTCCCGACCCGCCACATCGGCCACCTCCTGCCAGGCCGATCTCGTCGCCGCGAAACACCGCGCGATCCGGTCGCGGAAACGGCGCGCGCCGGCGTCATCCGTGTGCGGCATTTCGATATGCGCCAAGGGCACCACACCGTTGTCGGGTGTCTTGAACAGCCGCAGCAGCGCCACGTTCAGCGCGTCGTCCATCAGCAGCATCGCCGCGCCCTCGGCATTGTCGAGCCTCGGACCGTTCAGCGGCCAGCCACCGGTATTGCACACCGTGACGGGCGCGCGGCCAGGCAGCGCGACGCGGCTGGCAAAGGGCTTGTGGGTATGGCCAAGAACAAAGGTCACATCGCCCGGCGGCCGCGTCGCGCCCGTCTCGTCAGCCAGTTGAGGCAGGCAGATGTCGGTCAGGTAACGCGCGATTTCCAACCGCTCCGCCGCAGCCAGTGCCGTGGTTTCGCCGTCCCGCGCGGTGTCGCGGAACCGGCCCAGCGTGGCGTCCATCGCGACCCGAAGACCCGCGCGCAGCATGCTGCGCAAGTCCCGGTCGCCGGCGCGCGGCAACCGCTCGCCCAGCGCGTCGCCCGCGATCCGCGACCAGCGATCCGACAGCGTGCGGAAGCCCGCCGAGGTCAGCAGCCGCTGATACAAATCCTCGGCATCCTCGCCCATTTCCCGCGCGTCGCCGAAGGTGGCCCACAAAAAGTCGATCCAGCCCGCGTTCTCGGCCGCCAGTCGGCCCGCGTCGAGCGGCGGTCGCGCCGTGCCGAGTGCGTCGAGCATCGTCGAGACCGCGCGATAGGGCGCCTCGCAGAAATGACCGTGATGCAGAATGACGGCGCGCTGGCCCGCGCCGAAGGCGATGTTGGGATAGCGCATGTCGGCGCCGTCGAACCCGGCCCGCCGCGCCAGCGCGGACAACAGCGGCGCGGCGACCGCCGGGCCGCCCTGCTCCGTCGCGCCGGTGGCGTCCAGATAAACCGGATCACCCTGTCCCGTCTCGAGCGTCTGGCGCTCGAATCCCAGCCGGGCCTCCGTCCACAGCGCGTGATCGTGGTTGCCCGCCGTGGCCAGGATGCGCGGTTGCAGACATCCGGTGCCGCTCAGGGCACGCAGAAAGCCCTCTGCCGAGGCGAAGGCGCGGGTGCGGGGCGAGAACTGCAGGTCGAGTTGGTCGCCCAGCAGGCACAGCTGGGGGCGCGATCCCGCCTCGGCCAGAAACGCGCCAAGCGCCGTGGCAAAGGCCGTCGTCATCGAGCTGGGGTCGCGGGGATCGCATTCCGCGGGATGGCCCCCGGGGTCGACATGCGACAGCAGGCTGCTCTTGGCACCTGCATGCAGATCGGACAGCACGATACGCGTGATCATCGGCTCGATCCTCCCCAGCAATGGTTCATCGACAAGCGGGTCCGAGTCAACGGCGGCGCGGCGCCCGACCGCGCCGCGCCACGGCGTCACGCCAGCAAAAGGACGTCCGTTTCGGGCAGGTCGAAGGGCGCGACGCCTTCGGCGCTCAGCTCGACGCTGGTCTCGCCCAGGTCGATGGCAAAGCGTTTCTCGAACACGTCGAGCGTGGCCGCGTCGACATCGCCCTGCACGCGGAAAACCGGACCGACCGCGCTGTTGAAAAAGTCGAACTCCAGCGTGTCCGCCTCGAGGCCCAGTATGCCGACGCTGCTGCCGAAGATCTTCTCCAGCGGGATGTTGATGCCGGCGTTCAGGCTCGTCTTGATGAGGTCGAGCATGTAGGTAAAGCCCAGACCCACCTCGGTGTCGTTGAAGAACTCCGCGCGCGGCGTGATCCCCAGCGAATAGTCGATCCGGCCGTCTCCGTTGGCGTCGTACTGACTCGCCTTCTCGATGTTCAGCATCGGCGCGCCGGCGGTCTGGGTGAACTCCGTCCCGTCCTCCATCGTGAAGATGAAGTCGAACTCGTCAACCGCCATTGTGAACTGCTGGTTGAAGTTGAACTCGGCCGACACGTCGAGGTCCGCCAGCTCGGCGTTGAGGTCGAGGTCGAACCATTCCACGATGGCGCCGGTCTCTTCCTCGCTGGCCTCCGACGTGCTGAAGAAGTCGTCGAAATCCAGCTCCAAGTCGAAGGGATTAAGCACCACCTGCGTCGGATTGGCCGAGGCCCGGTTGATCAGCGTCGCCACCAACTGGTCGACGTCGAGCGTGACCTTGACGAAACTGTCGCTCTCTCCGTATGCGGTGAAAAAGCCGAACTGCCCCAGCGTCTCTTCGTTGATCCCGCTCAGGTCGTCGGGGAAGGCGTTGATGTGCAAGAGCGCGCCTGCGGTGTCGTCGGTCCCGTCCAGGATGAACAACGGCACCGTCCCGTCGCCGTCCAGATCGCCCGCGCCGGTGGCCGAGGCAAAGACCACGCCCAGTGCCTGCACGAATGCCTCAATGAACTGACCGCCCGCCGGGTCCGCCGGGTCGACGCCCGCCTGGTTCAGCAGCGCCTTCACCTCAGGGCTCAGCTCGATCCGCGCTTCCAGCAGGTTCTGGAAGCTGCCCAGCAGCTCGCCGAAGTCGAGCGCGATCAGACTGCCCTCCTCGTAGTACTGGGTCGTGGGCTCTTCGGCCCGGCCCAGCGTCTCGATGGACGGGATGCCGACGCTGAAGGTCAGGAAATCGGGGCTGATGTCGCCGCCGCTTGAAACGCCGAACTCGATCTCCGCCCCGTCTCGCGAGTCGAAGTCGATAAAATCGAGCGCGCCCTGAATGTTGGGCGAAGGCGTGATGCGCAGACCGTCGGAATTGGGCGACAGGTCGGCCAGAACACTGCCCGCGATGGCCGCAAAGAAGTCGGCCATGAACTCGAAATTCGCGCCCATGTCGTAAAGCAGCCCAGCGTAGATCTGCACGTTCGGACTGGCGGTGGAAAAGGCCACATCCTCGCCCGTGGTCATGTTCTGCAACGCCACCTCGATCGACAGCACGTCGGTCGCGGCGTTGTATCCCGAGATCGTGGTCATGTCATAATCGACCTGCGCGTCGATCGACCCGCCCGAGATCGCGAAATCGAACTGGAACCCGGCCTGCGCATAGGCCTCGACCGCGGCGTAAAGCTGGGCGCGGAAATCGGTCGTGGCGATGATACCCTCGGCCAGGTCGACGGCGCCCTGCGCCGCATCGCGCAGCACTGTCAGGCCAAAGGTGGTGCCCTCGTACAGCAACACTTCGCCCTGCGCCAAGGTCAGCTCGCCGGTCGCTTCGGCCAGTTCTAGCGCCAGATCGCCGGTGTTCAGGGCCGAGGCGTCGGGGTAATAGCCCGCTGTCTCCAGCGCCGCTTCGGTTGCCGCCATGTCGGCCTTGGCGGCGTTCAGTGCGTTGCGCGCGTTGATCTCCTGTTGCTCCAGAAACCCGGCGGACAGATCCGCGCGCGCCTCTTCCAGCGCGTCCTCGGCCAGATCCAGCCCCTTGATCGCCAGATTGACCGCGAACTGCGCGCCTTCCTTCAACGTCAGCGCGCCCTTGTAGGCGGACCACTTGATCGGATCGCCGACCTTGACGCCGAAGATGGTCGTGACCGACGCGTCATACGCCGCCTTGGCGGACGAAACCGCGCGGTTGGCCGAGCTCAGTTCGCTACGTGCCGTGTTCAGCACTGATTGCGCGGCATCGACCGCGTCCTCGAGGAAACTCAGTGCACCGTCCAGCGCATCGGCGGCGGCGGCGGCGGCGTCATAGGCGACCTGCCGCAGCAGCACCTCGGCGCGATCGCCGGTCAGCTGGGTCAGCAGATCGAACCGTTCGGCCGCCGCGTCGACATCGGCCTGGGCGCGCGCCAGCTTCTGCTCTTCCTTGACCAGCTCGGCGGCAAAGGCGTCGCGCGCCGCCTCCAGCGGGTCGATCACCGAGGCGAACATGTCGTCACTGTTGAAATCGACGTCGACCAGTTCCAGCAGGCCGGTCGACAGCGGACTGTCCAGCACGTCGAGCGTGCGCAGCGGATCGAGGATCACCGCCTCGTCGCGCATCTTCACCCGCTCGCCCGAAAACTCGGGACCGAAGACCCCGCCGGTCACCGTGACCTCGAAGGTCTCGGTCAGTTCCGGCGCAGCCGGATCGGACACAAGCGTGCCATCCGCGTCCTCGATCATCTTGCGATAGGTGAAACTGACGATCTCGGTCGCCGTCTGCCCCACCGACAGCCCGTCATACGTGCCGTCCGGGATCCACTTGATCTCGTCCCGGTCGAGGAAGACCTGCCCCGACTGCGATGCCGCGCCCACCAGTTCGTAGTAGATGCGCCCCCCACCCAGCAGCGGAATGTATTCGGACACCGAGTAGGAGAATTCGTCGCCCGACCCCCAAAGGTCCACGTCGTCAGCGAAAAACGCCAGCGGGTTCGTCGTCGTCGTCGCGTCATAGCCCAATGCCACCACCGCGTCGCGGGTGCCGATCTCGGTCCCGTCCGGCTCCAGCCCCACCACGGTCACGGTGATGTCGGGCACGTCCGTCCCCAGGGGCAGTTCCAGCCGATAGATGGTAACACCCAGCGCGTCGGCCACACCCGGCGCGGCATCCTGGCCCGAGGCGTCAAGCAGCCGCGCGCCCTGCGGGATCCCAGAAAAGCGCAGCGCGATCGCCTCGTCGCGGGCTTGCTCGGTGGTCACAACCAGCTCGACCACGTTCGCGCCGGCCCCGTCCTGCGCCGCGCGCACCTCGACCTCGATCAACGGCGCGTCGGTATAGCCCTCGACCTCGATCGTCAGCGTTTGATCGACCATCGCGCCGAACTCATCGGACACCTTGTAGGCGAATCTAAGCGTGCCCAGATCACCATCGTTCAGGTCGTCAAAGTAATTTGGGTCGATCACGATCCGGTCGCCGTCAAGCGTCCATCCCCCCTGTCCGCCCGTCTCGACCAGGCCCAACGCCGACAGCGTCGCGCCCGTGTCCACGTCCGCCGCGCCTTCCAGCAGATCGACGGCAAAGGCCGCGTCCTCTTCCGAGACCCGGCGCGCAAGAGCGGCCGCCACGGTCGGTTCGTCATTGCGCCCCTCGACCGTGACGGTCAGGGTCTGCGGCACCGTCGCGCCATGTTCGTCCGCGACCTCGTAGGCGAACACCAGCTCTGCCGTCTGCCCCTCGGCCAGCGCGTTGAAATATGCGGGGTCGATGGTCACCGTATCGCCCTGCGCACTCCAGCCCCCCTGCCCCGAGGTTTCCACCAGCGACTGCGTGGTCAGAACCGCACCCGCATCGACATCGACGGCCCCGGCGAGCAGGTCGATGGTCTGCGCGGCCGCGTCCTCATCCGTGATCGCCACCAGGGGCGCCGCGACATGCGGCCCGTCGTTGATGCCGGTCACGGTAAGTGTGACTGTCGCCCAGTCGCGTGATCCATTGGCATCGGTCGTGCTGTATTGCAGCGTGATGTGGTCGGTCTGGCCCAGGTTCAGATCGTCAAAACCCGTCGCCGCATCGAAGTGCAGCGCGCCCGTGGCGTCGACCAGGACCGACCCGGTGCGCCCGCCTTCCGTCACCATCTGCGCCCAGCTGCCGACCGGCAACGCCGCGCCGCCCGCCGCCAGCTGGCTGACATGCAGCCCGCTGGACTGGCGGTCGTTCGCCAGCAGGTTGCCCAGCCCGGACGTGGTATTCTCGTCGATCTCCCAGGCGTCGTCGGCAGCCAGAAGCGCCAGGGTCGAGGTATCGCCCAGCTTGGGCTCGCCGCCCTCGGCGCGAACGGCGAAATCCGCCAGCGACAGCATGTCGAGGTCGAGCGACAGGGTGTCGTGCGACAGGATAAAACTTGTCGACGACAAACCGCCCGTGTCCAGTGCCGCGCCCACGTCGAACGCGCCGAACTCGTTCACCACGATCCCCGAGATCGTGGTGCCGCTGCCGACATTGGTGATGTCGCCATCCCCAAGCTTGTAGGCGGTAACGTCGTCACCGCTCAGCGACAACCCGTCAGTCAGTGTCTCTGCCCCGGTCAGGTCGAAATAAAGCGCACGCAGGTCAAGCGCGCCCCCCGCCGTGTTGACGACGTCGATCAAGAGCGAACCGTCGTCGAGCTCGGTCACCGTGATGCGGATGTCATCGAGGCCCGAGATTTGAAAGGTGATCGAACGGTCCATCTTGCGTACTCCTCTTCCCTGTCAGCGCGCCGGCCGTATTGGCGGGAACGCAGGTGGTTTCTCAATATGCCGTTCGGCACGGGGCCGGGCGGCAAGGGGCGGCTCAGGCAAGGCCCGTGCCGATCAGGGCGACGACCGCCCGAACGGTCTGCCGCAGGTTCTCGGGGTCCTTGGCGTCGGACTCGATGGCGACGGCCAGGCCATGCCCGGTCACCTCGACCAGCGCATAGGTCCGATCCTCGCGCCGGATCAGCAGGACGCGCGCGTCGCGCGTGCCCCGTTCCCCGGCGGCGGCGATCCGGAAGCCATCGGCGATCAGCGCGCCGCGCAACATCATCGCAAGCTCCGTGCAGGCTGCGCTTGTTGCCTCGATGGCGACGGCGGGCATTTCCCGCGCGTCGGCAAAGCGCCCGTTCCGCCGCACCCATTCTGACGCGGCCTCGGTGCGGTTACTGACCTCGAGCCGCGACAGGATCGC
This sequence comes from Litorisediminicola beolgyonensis, assembly GCF_042679605.1. Classification (NCBI taxonomy): domain Bacteria; kingdom Pseudomonadati; phylum Pseudomonadota; class Alphaproteobacteria; order Rhodobacterales; family Paracoccaceae; genus Litorisediminicola; species Litorisediminicola beolgyonensis. The sequence goes on along the minus strand of NZ_JBHTMU010000021.1, from coordinate 38,153 downwards.
CGCCACATGGTTCTTCACCGTGCCCTCGGAACATTGCAGGATGTCGCCGATTTCAGAGTTGGTGAATCCCTTGGCGAGGTAGGCGAGCACCTGATGCTGGCGCGGCGTCAACAGCCCGCGGCTGCCCTCGGGCACCCGTTCCGGGCCGGAACCGTCGCTGAAATCAAGAAATTCCGCACTCATGGCAGGGCTCCGGGACAGGGTATCTGACACCGAATTACAAGGGCCCCCGCGCCGTGCCTGTGACGCGCGTCACATCGGGTCGAATTTCTCGAAAATGCCGCCGCCCGTGACGGAACCGTCGAAATGGCGGGGCGCCGTGCTTTGGCCTGCTCCCTGAAAATTGGTCCTCTCTGAAGTAGGCTTTCGAGCCAGATGGAGGACGAAGGAATGCCCCAGAAGAAGCACAAGCCCGAAGAGATCGTCGCGAAGCTCCGGCAGGTCGATGTGCTGGTATCGCAGGGCCAGTCGGTGGCCGAGGCGGTGCGCGCGATCGGCGTGACGCAGTTCACCTATTACCGGTGGCGCAAGGAGTATGGCGGCTTGAAGACCGACCAGGTGAAGCGGCTCAAGGAGCTCGAGAAAGAGAACGAGAGGCTCCGGAAGGCCGTCTCCGAGCTGACGCTTGAGAAGCTCATCCTGCGCGAGGCTGCCTCGGGAAACTGTTGAGCCCCGCCCGCCGCCGTGCTTGCATCGACCATGTCCGGCAGAAGTTCCGCGTCTCGGAACGGTTTGCCTGTCGCGTCCTCGGCCAGCATCGGTCGACCCAACGGAAGTTCCCGCGCGGACGAGCCGATGAAGACGCGCTGACCGCGGACATCATTGCTCTCGCGTCCCAGTACGGGCGCTACGGGTACCGGCGCATCACGGCGCTCCTTCGGAAGGCTGGCTGGGGGTGAAAGTAAAGCGGCCCTCCCGGCAGATTTGCTGTGCAAATCGCCTGCTGGTTAATAGTCGAAGGGATATGGCGGCGGGAGGGGCTCAAGGTTCCCCAGAAGCAACCGAGGAAGAGCCGACTCTGGCTCAACGACGGGTCCTGCATCCGTCTACGGCCCGAGCGTCCGAAGCACGTCTGGTCCTACGACTTCGTCGAGCACCGGACCCACGACGGAAGGAAGTTCCGCATGCTCAACCTGATCGACGAGTTCACCCGGAGTGCCTAGCGATCCGGATCGACCGAAGGCTGCGATCGATCGACGTCATCGATGTGCTCTCGGACCAGTTCATCCTGCGGGGCGTGCCCGATCATATCAGGTCGGACAACGGCCCGGAGTTCGTCGCGAAGGCGGTCCGGGAATGGATTGCTGCGGTCGGCGCCTCCCTTTTTTACGCCTAGACTGGACGCCGTGCGGTGAGCCTTCACGTAGGTGTCGTCGATCATCACGGTGTTCTTCTCGCCGTGCTCGGCAACCAGTCCCGCCATCATCTTCGCGAAGATGCCCTTGTCGCTCCACCGCTTCCAACGATTGTAGAGCGTCTTGTGGGGGCCGTATGCGGCAGGAGCATCGCGCCATCGCAAGCCGTTACGATTTATGAAGATAATCCCACTCAACACACGCCGATCATCAACGCGCGGCTTGCCATGGGACTTCGGGAAGTAGGGCTCCAGACGCGCCATCTGCGCATCGCTCAGCCAGAAGAGATTAGACATATCACCGCTCTGTTTTCGTGCGGTGAATCATGCCCTTCGGCTCAGATCAATGGGTCCTGAGCCTAGTTACGGGCGCAGCGAAAGGCCGGTTCGGTCTCGACGATAGGACCTGATGTGAACGACTGCTTCGCTGGGCGTGCCACCAATTTTTTGCGCCTGCAGCGAAAGTCGGCTCTCTGCCCATACTGGTCGTTCGTTCTGACCGCAGCGAACGTCCTCTTCCCGCCTTTGAACACCGCAGAGCACCTCCCCAAAAAAAGAACAAACGCAAACAAAATACCCGGATCCCGCTGTTGCGCGATCCTGTTTCCATCGCAGGCTGCTCGAACAGAGCAAGAACACAGGAGAAGCGCATGTTGGCGAACGAGAATTACACGATCTACCCACACAAGGACGGAACACGTAAAGTCCGACCTTGGATCATAGAAGATTACGATGAACGCGGCGCGTTCGACGCGGAACAGCTTGATGAGCTGATGGAGCGTTTCGGCTTTTCGGAAGAGGACGCGAGAGGCCTCTCGATTTGCGTAGGCAACTGCCTCGATAGCGAATCCGAGGTCTGCATGATCCCGGTGAGCCGCGACAAAGCGGTGGAAGCCGGGTGCAAGCTGCTTCGTGACGCACTGAGGCAGATGGGCTCTAACGAAGAGAAGCTCGCTAAGGTCATCGAAGCCCTCGAGACGGTTGATAATCTTTTCGCGTCAGAGGAAGACCCGGGACATCTCGAAGCCACGCGGGCCATGGCACACGATCCAGGCGTGTCCTGCAAGGAGCTGCGGGACGCAATTAAGAAGCTAAACGAGACATATGGTGCCGTGGCGCTCATCGCTCCCGATGACGCAAGAAGGGTGACGGACCAGCGCACCCGCAGAGTTGCGGATCAGTGCTTTTACACATGGCGGGACGCCGGTCGCGCGCTGACGTTTACGACCCGCCCTGACGAGATCGGAGATCCCCGCACCGGGAAGCTCATCGAATTCGTGCAATGGGTCGGAAGACAATTGACGAACCCATCTGTCACTCTCAGCGGTCACACAATTTACGAAGACATCAAACGCTTCAAAGCCAAGGAAGCACGAGAAGCGGAACGACGGGCTGAACGGCTGAAGCTGGGTCTGATCCAAAGGGACGACGGCACGATGCAGGAGCGGACCGAACTGGACATGCCGCCAATCTTCGGCAACCCGGCCAAAGAAGACGCGTAAAAAATTTGGTCGATCGCGATTTTGCGCGATTGACCCCCTTGGTCAGCCCTGCCCCGGCCCACGCATGGTCGGGGCATGACACGTCTGACCAAACCGACTTCCAACTCCACTGAGCCGCGGGCGACCCCGCATCCGGGTCTTCTGGAGCTTGTCCGCCTCCTGGCACGGCAAGCGGCGCGGGAGGCGTGTCTCCAGTCACATCTGACCGAGGAGATCCCCGATGCGGGACACGAACCAGAACACCAAACCCAATGACGCACTCCTGACCGTGAGCGACGTCGCGTGGCTCGACCAGGTCTCCGAGAAGACCGTGCGCCGCGCGATCGCATACGGGCTGCTCGATGCCCTCAGGGTCGGCCCCAAGGGGCGGCTGATCCGCATCCATCCAGAGGCCCACGCGCGCTATCGGCGGGGTCAGACCTACTGACCCTACCTGCCCCGCAATGTCCATTAAAAACAGATGGATACGAGATTTCGGGAAGAGGCCCGCGTCTAAAATTGCGGATTTTTCATGCTAGCCTGATCCCGAATCGGGACCCCTGTCCCGCCTTGTCCGCCCGAGACCCGTCACGACCTAAAGGACCCTCTCCCGATGACCTTCCACAGCCCCATTTCCATCGATCGCGCCTTCGTTCCCGCGGACACGATCAGCTTCGCCGACCTGATCCAGAAAGCGGAACGCGACTGGACGCTCAGCGAGACCCGCCAACGAGACTTCGTCTCCGGCTTGAAGCGTGTCGCCAAGGCTCACGGTCTTCCACCGAGCGATATTCCCTGTGACGGCGGATGGCTGCGCCCGCGGCTCGCAAAGGTGTCGCACGCAGAACTCGGCATCATGGCGAAGACATGGACGAATGCCGTCAGCAATGTCCGGTCCGCCATGGTCGCCTTCGGCATCGTGGAGAAGCGCGCGCGTCGGATCACGGATCTTGCCGCCGATTGGCAGCTCCTCTGGCGGGCGGCGCTCGACCTCAAGGACTACAGCCTGAACTCGGCGCTGTGCCGGTTCGTTCATTTCCTCAGCCGATCCGGCGTCAGACCGGGCGACGTCACCCTCGCCCATGCCGAGGCCTATCGCGATGCCCTCCGCGTGAACGAGATCAGCAAGGATCCCGACAATGGTTTCAAGGCAGCGGTCAGTGGCTGGAACAAGGCCAGGGCAAAGGTTCCCGGCTGGCCCGACATTGCCCTCGTGCGTCCGTCGGAGCGCAAGGTGATCGCCCTGCCCTCTGACAGCTTCCCGGAGAGCTTCACCTCGGAGCTCGAGAGCCTGCTGGACCGTCTCGCCTCTCCCGATCCGTTCGCCACCGGCGAGCCGTCGCCCGGGCTCAGACCGGACACGATCAGGCAGTACCGCTATCAGACGCTGCGCTTCGCCTCGGAGTTGGTCCACTCCGGGATGGGTGCCAGCAACCTCACCGGAGTGGCGTCACTTCTGGGTCCGGCCACCGCGGAACGCGGTTTGCGGCAGATGCTCTCGAGGACCGGCAACAAGACCAATCAGAACATCAGCGACACTGCCGGGCTCCTGCGCAATCTTGCACGGCTGACCGGTGCGCCCGAGACAATCCGGGAGGCTATTGCCGGTCTGGCCAAGAAGGTCGACCGGGACAAGCCCGTCGGCATGACCCCCAAGAACCGCGAGCGGCTTCGCGCCCTCCAGCAGCCCGAGAACCAGCTGAGACTCCTGACCCTTCCGGAGACGATCTTCGAGAAGACCGCGTTTGACGCCACCTCGAGCAAGACGGCGGCGTTGGCACGTGAGGACGCGCTCGCCATCGCCATCCTGCTGGTCGCCCCGATCCGCATCAAGAACCTCGCGGCACTGGAGCTCGACGTGCATATCCAGCGCCCGGGTGTATTTGGTTCTCGAAGACGTGGACACCAAGACCGGGCGCCCGATCGAGTTCGAACTGCCGTCGGACGTCGTCCGGCACCTCGACCAGCACCTGGCCACCCGCACACCCCTGCTTTGCCCACCGGGCACCACCTTCCTGTTTCCGAAGCGGACCGGAGAGCGCGGTGTCGATCGCGGAGCCCTCTCCGGTCGGATCGCCAAGCGGATCAGGAAAGAGACCGGGCTCAAGATGAACGCGCATCGGTTCCGGCATTTCGCGGTGATGACCTGGCTCGACGCAAATCCCGGCGGCTACGAGGTGGCAAAACGCCTCTTGGGGCATTCCGAGGTCAGCCACACGATCAACATGTATTCCGGCATGGAGGCCCGGTCGGCCGCGCGCGTCTATTCCAATCTGATCGGCACGCTCAAGGGAGCGACGACATGAGCCTCACTCTTCCCATCGAAGACTGGCCGGAGACGGATCGGACCATGTGGACCCGGCTTCGCCTCCGGGGCGGACCGCTGGACGACCGCGGAGCCCTTGCGCATCTGCGCGAGACGAGCTGCAAGACGCTCATCAGCCGATACGGACGCTGGCTCCAATGGATCGCGACGACGTACCCGGAGCTTCTGGATCATCCGCCCGCGGATCGCGCCGAGATTGCCCGCCTCCGACACTGGCTTCAGGACCTCGCGCACACGCAGCCGATGATGCAACTGATGTTCGTCGACGGGGTGCTGCGCATCCTGACGGCATATGATCCGACCTGCGACTGGTCCGAGCACAAGGCGCTTCGCAAAGGCCTGAAGTACCTGGCCAAGCGGGGTTTTCAGAAGCGCAAACACGGTCGCATCCTGTCGAGCCAGGTGCTGCTCGAGGCCGGTATTCGCCTCGCCACCGACCACGCCGACGCGACGCCAAGCGCGCTCTTCCGTGCAACGCGTATCCGCGACGGTGCGATCATCGCCCTTCTGGCCATGATGCCGATCCGGCGGCGATCCCTCGCAGAGCTGGAGATCGGCATATCGATCTTCATCGACGCCGCCGGTGCCACGATCGCGCTTTCCGAGGAACAGACCAAAACCGGGCTGCCCTGGGAGGCGGAGCTTCCACCACAGGTGCTGCCGGTGTTCCGGCAATATGTCGACGAGGCACGCCCGCTACTTCTCGAACGTAGCACCGAGCCCTGGAGCCATCTCTGGATCAATCGCAACGGCGTGCCAATGAGCTACGACCATATCGGTCCCTGCGTGGCGACCCGCGTCAAGGAGATGACCGGCATCCGCGTTCCACCGCACTTCTTCCGGGACGCGGCGGCGACGACGCTGGCACGAATCTCTCCGCAGGCGGCGAAGCTGATCCGGCCCATTCTGGGCCACCGGAGTTTCGGGACGGCGGACAAGCACTACATCCACGCGCAGACGATCGAGGCGGGCCGAGATTACGCCAGCCTCATCGCCGATATGAAGGGAGCCGCCCGATGACCCGCGCCGCGATCTATGCCCGCTTCTCCTCGTCGCTGCAGCGGGAGGCCTCGATCGAGGACCAGGTGCGGGTCTGCCGCAAGATGCTGGCGGCGGAAGGCTGGGACGAGACCGAGATTTACGCCGATATGGGGATGTCGGGCGCCACGCATCTGCGCCCGGGCTACCAGAAGCTGCTCGAAGACGGGCGCGCGGGCCGCTTCGACGTGGTGGTCTCGGAGAGCATCGACCGTATCAGCCGGGACCAGGAACATGTCGCGGCCTTCCACAAACAGATGGTCTATGCCGGGGTCGAGATCCGAACCGTCGCCGAGGGACGGATGAACGAGCTCCATATCGGTCTCAAGGGCACCATGTCGGCGCTCTATCTCAAGGACCTCGCGCAGAAGACCCATCGCGGGCTCGAAGGGCGCGTGCATGCGGGCAAATCCGCGGGCGGTATCAGCTACGGCTACGCGCTCGATCGACGTCCCCTGCCCGATGGCACCATGAGCAACGGCGATCGCTGCATCGATCCCGATCAGGCATCGGTGGTGGTGCGGGTGTTCGAGGACTACGCGAGGGGCGAGAGCGCCCGGACCATCGCGGCGCGGCTCAATGCCGAGCGCGTCCCGGGTCCGCGCGGCGGCACCTGGAGCTTCTCGACCATCTCGGGCAACTGGAAGCGCGGCACCGGGCTCCTCAACAACGAGCTTTATGTCGGTCGGCTGGTCTGGAACCGTCAGCGCTTCATGAAGGACCCGGTGACCGGCAAGCGCCAGGCCCGACCCAACCCGCCGGAAGACTGGATCATCGAAGAGTTCCCGGATCTGCGGATCATCGACGACGCGCTCTGGCAGCGTGTGAAGGCACGCCAGGGCGCCGTCCGCGACGACCTGATCGCCGAACGGTTGCGCGACCCGGCCGCACCTCATACCGAACGCGCCCGGCGGCCGCGCTATCTCCTGTCGGGTCTCGTCACCTGCGGGTGCTGCGGCGCGGGCTACATCATGGTCAGCGCCTCCCGCTACGGCTGCTCGGCCGCCCGCAACCGCGGCACCTGCAAAAACCGCAGGACGATTCCGAGAACCGAGCTTGAAGATCGCGTGCTCTCGGGGCTCCGTCACAAGCTGATGGCGCCGGAGTTGCTGGCCGAGTTCGTGGCGGAGTTTCAGCGAGAATGGCAGAAGGAGCGCAGCACCGCCATCGCCAGCCGCGACAAGGCCGATGCCGCCCTCGCCAGGACCACCCGCGAGATCGACAATATCGTCACCGCGATCCGGCAGGGCATGTTTCATCCGTCGATGAAGGAGCAGATGGACAGGCTCGAGACGGAACGCGCGCGGCTCGAGGCTGAGCTCTCGGCCCAGCCCGAGATCGATCCGGTGGCGCTGCACCCGCGGCTTCCCGAGATCTACAAGCGCAAGATCACGGACCTGGCGGACGCGCTGACGCGTGACGACATCCGCAGCGATGCGGGGGAGGTTTTGCGGGGTCTGATCGAGCGGATCGCGGCGCGGCCGGAGGAGGACGGGCATGCGCTGGAGCTCTATGGGGAGCTTGGGGCGATCCTGTCTTTGTGCGGGGAGGCCGGACATGCCGACGCCCGCGGCTTTAGCGCGGGCGTTAGGCAAGTAACGATGGTTGCGGGGGCTCGCTTTGGCTTATGTCGAACTCGTGGCACACTGCACGGTGCGAAGCGCGCTCACTCCGGATACAAAAATTAGACGAAAAATGTTCTTAATTTGTTCTTTCCGGGCTAATCTGATCAGCCAAGGGCAGATTCTGGAAAGGCCGAGCGGTGAACGAAAAGTATCTCGAGACACTAAACTACCACCAGCGCGCGGCAGTCACATTTGGGGATGGTACGGCCCGCCCTGCCCCGCCTTTGCTCATTATCGCCGGTGCAGGTTCCGGCAAGACACGGACACTGGCGCACCGGGTTGCACATTTGCTGGCACTCGGAGCGGACCCCCGCCGAATACTCTTGATGACTTTCTCGCGGCGTGCCGCGAAGGAGCTTAAAGCCCGTGTAGAAAACCTGCTCGCCGGGATCGGGAGTTCCTATCCGGTCGACGCGTTGGATTGGGCGGGCACGTTTCACTCTATTGGCGCTAAGGTGCTCCAAGATCATGCGCTAGCCATTGGGCTCGATCCCGAGTTCAGCATCCACGACCGCGAAGACAGCTCAGACCTGATGAACCTGGTCCGGCACAAATTACGACTGAGCGAGACACATACCCGGTTTCCGAGCAAGGGCACATGTCTATCCATCTACTCAAGATGCGTGAACTCGGAGACCCCGCTGGCGGACGTGCTGCAAGTGCATTTCCCGTGGTGCGCAACGTGGGAGGACGAGTTGAAAGGACTGTTTAGTGGATACGTCCAAGCGAAACAGTCTCAGAACGTACTTGACTACGATGATCTACTGCTCGCATGGGCACAGATCATGGAAGACCCGGATTTTTCCGCCTTTCTCGGCAGCTTCTTTGATCACGTTCTGATCGACGAATATCAGGATACCAACCGACTCCAGGCGCGTATTCTGATGTCGCTGAAGCCAGACGGCCGAGGGCTATGCGTCGTCGGCGACGATGCGCAATCGATCTACGCTTTCCGCGCCGCAACGGTGCGCAACATTCTGGATTTCCCTGACGCCTTCGCGCCAAAGGCCGACGTCATCACTCTTGATCGAAATTATCGCTCAACCGCGACTATCCTCGCCGCTGCGAATTCCGTCATCGGCGAAGCGCGAGACCGCTTTACCAAAGACCTCTGGACCGAGCGCAACTCGTCTGAGCGGCCCCGACTTGTGACGAACGAGGACGAAGCGGACCAAGCCCGCTGCGTCGTCGATCAGATTCTTGAGGATCGCGAGCGTGGGCTACGCTTGACTGAACAAGCCGTCTTGTTCCGGACGTCGCACCATTCAGGCCCGCTTGAGATCGAACTGACACGTCGAAATGTGCCGTTTGTGAAATTCGGGGGCTTGAAATTTCTGGACTCGGCCCACGTCAAAGACGTCCTTAACCTTCTCAGATTTCATCGCAACTCGCGTGACCAGGTCGCTGGTTTCCGGGTGTTGCAACTCTTACCCGGGATCGGCCCGAAATCCGCCGGGAAGATGCTGAACCAGTTGACTGAGAGCGCCGAACCGCACGTTACACTGGCGACATTGGCTCCACCGAAAGCAGCCCACCAAGATTGGCCGGGCTTCGTCACTCTTCTGTCGAGTTCTACGCCGTGGCCCGACCAAATTGCGCAGGTTCGCGCTTGGTACGAGCCACGCATGGAGCAAATGTTCGAGGACGCCGAGATGCGCAAGCCGGACCTCTTGCAACTGGAGCAAATTTCATACGGATTTGCGTCGCTGGAGGATTTTCTGACAGAGATGACACTCGACCCGCCTGACGCGACTGGAGGCCATGCCGGCGACCCGCACAAAGACGAAGACTATCTGATTCTGTCGACAATCCATTCGGCGAAGGGCATGGAGTGGAAATCCGTCCACGTCCTGAATGTCGTTGACGGATGTATCCCCTCTGACCTCGCCACCGGCACCACGGAGCAGATCGAGGAGGAGCGCCGCCTGCTTTACGTGGCCATGACCCGAGCAAAAGACAATCTCAGCCTCCACCAGCCGTTGCGCTTCTACGAGACTGGCCAAGGTAAATTACAAAACCGCCACGTCTACGCTATGCGTAGCCGCTTTCTTCCAGACCAAATCCTCGGCCATTTCGATCAGATAGCGCCTGCGCCGAGAGGCCTCGCACGTATCACTCCACCGACGATAAATACGATGGATATCAAGGCGCGGATGCGCGAAATGTGGAGTTGAGAAACTGCCTCAATGATCGGGAAATGTGAGCGTCCAGAACGCCCCCGTCACTCTTGCCGGCCGTCCCAGCCAACGGCCAAGACGGGCGGAAAGCGGACGTTCGCTGCGCCGTTCGCCGACGTCTGCTGTGCGGACAAAGTGTGAATTCGCTGCGCTTGCGCACATGGCTGCTTTGTCGCGCCCTGCGGACCTTAGTATTGCGCTGCACACAAACCGCACACCTCAAGCGGTTAAGCAGTTGATAGAGTGACGGAATGTGTCCATTCCTCCATAGGGGCAGTAGATACCCGCGCTGCCTCGGTGGCTGCGTTCATTACGTTCTGCGTCCTTCATAGGGCTCGCCTGCGAGACGGGCTACCGTACAGTGCAAAGAATAGGTGCTCTGCCTGTTCTTGGCTACTCTCGCTCGCGCAAAGACAGGCAGTGGGCGGTGTTTCGGTCGACTCGAGATCAGGAACCGGAATTTGCACAGTTCTCGTGCTGTCTGCCGGTGTTTCGATGCGCTTTTTCCCCAACACTGGAACGCTGGTCTAACAACCGGCGCAGGATACTGAGCGAAGCCTCCAGTGAATCCGCAACCGCTTACCGGCCTGGTGTCTTTTCAGGTCTCGAGGCCGGTCGAAGCTCACAAAGAGGTTTCTGAAGCAAAAACAGAAATTAAAAGTCTCCTGGAACCGGGATAGTGCCTATCAGCAGCAAATCGGAGAGACTGCTGTGTCAGTCGGCACTTCGGCATGCTTCCCGAACTATCGCCGATATTTCGCCAATGAGTGCTTTGGAAACTGTCGTACAGATGCGCGGCAGCGAGCGCTTTACGCTGACCGCGAGGCTGATTGTCTGGTTGCGAATGTTGGCATCAGAAATCGGGATCGCCACCAATCTGCCGGACGCCAACTCGGTTGCCGCATCAAGTTCCGACGTCAAGGCGACATGCGTACCCGCGGCAACCATTTGCTTGAGAAGTTGCAGCGAGTTCGTGACCAGCGGCGGCGGTGCGTCAGCAAAGAGCCATGTGTGATGCGCTTCCAGAATGCGACGGATGGCCAGTGCACGGCTCTGAACGACAAGGGGATAAGCCCTGACTTCCTTGATCTGGATAGATGACATGCGCGCGACCGGATGATCCGACGCACAGACACAGACGAGGGGCAGGTCCGCAGTCCAAAGTATGTGTAGGTCACGGGCTGGCTTGAGATTGAACCCCAGCGCAAGATCGGCCAGTCCGTCGTTGAGCGCCGCGACCGCGTCGTCGGGCGTCATGATCTCCACTTCCATCTGAACGCGTGGAAACTCGTTCGCGATCGTGTCCAGCAGCCGAGGCAACGGCCCGTTTGCAAGGCTGTCCATCGTGGCCAGCCGCACAAGGCCAAGATCGACGCCCTGCATCTGCTTCACATCCGACAGGATTGCGTTCTCGTCCGCCCGCCAGCGACGGGACAGCACGATGAACATCTCGCCCGCGGCGGTCGTATCCATTCCCGTACTTTGCCGGTCGAACAACTGCAAATCCAGCCTGTCCTCCAGAAGCTTGATTTGCCGGTCGATGGCGGAGGCGGAAATGCCGAGCGCCCGAGAAGCTGCCTGGATCGAGCCGTTCTCGGCGACGGCTTCTACATAGCGCAGAACGCGCGGAACCAGGTGGAGCGACATGATCTGATCCATTCTAATTTTTCGGATGGAGTGTGGATTTTTATATTATGGATTGCAATGCGCCGAATCCCCTAACGTGGATGTCAGATACAAACGGAAAACTTCATGACACCCGCTCTCGACACGCTGAATTCGGTTCGGCGCGACCAGGCTCTTGCGGCCTTGTCGCCCCTCGTAGAACGGTCGCCCTGGGTGGCCGAGGACGTGGTCGATCAGCGCCCTTTCGCATCTGATGCGGCGATTGCCGAGGCCCTTGTCGAAGTCATCCTCGCCGCCACTCCGGAACAGCGCCTCGCGTTGTTTCAGGTCCACCCGGAGCTTTCCGGGCGGGAGGCCGCAGAAGGCCGCATGACTGCGGAAAGCACTTCCGAACAAGGCCGTCTCGGCCTGACACGCCTACCGCCTCTCGAGGCACAGCAGCTAAAGACCATGAACGCCGCCTATCGGGCGCGGTTTGGACATCCCTTCATCATCGCGCTGCATCGGGTGCCGGATCGCGAAACCCTTTTCACCACCTTCGAGCGGAGGCTGAACGCCACACCGCTCGAAGAACTCACGACCACGCTGGCCGAGATCGCTTCGGTGATCCGGTCGCGCTGCCGCAACGCCTTCGGTGCGGCGACTGAAGACACGTCAACTCTAAATTCCGAAACCTAGGAGACCCAAAATGAAACATCAGATCTTCGCGCTTGCCACCTCCGTCCTTGCCCTTGCGACCGCCGCACAGGCAGAGACCATCCGCGTGGCCGGCAACTTCGCCACCGATCACTCCTCATCCGTCGCGATGGAAACCTTCGCCGAAACGCTGACTGAACTCTCGGGCGGCGAATTCGAGGTCAACCTCTTCCCCGCCCGCCAGCTCGGCGGCGCGGCGGAGAACGTGCAGGCCGTCAAGATCGGCGCGGTCGAGATTATCTGGGTCGGCACCGCATACCTGACCCGCACAGTGCCCGAACTGGAAATCGTCGGCCTGCCGTTCCAGTTTGAAAGCCGCGAAGAGGCATTCAAGGTCGTCGACGGCCCGGTCGGCGACGCGCTTGACGAAAAACTCGCCGCGCAAGACATCATGTCGCTCGGCTACATGGAACTCGGCTTCCGCCAGATGACCAATTCCGTTCGCCCGATCGAAACTCTCGACGACATCAAAGGCCTCAAGATCCGCCTTCAGCCGAATGAGACCCACCTCGCCACCTTCCGCTCGCTCGGCGCCAACCCGCTGGCGATGGATGTGAACGAGCTCTACTCGGCGCTTGAGCAGAAAGTGGTCGACGGACAGGAAAACCCGTTCTCGATCATCCAGGTCGCAGGCTACCCCGAAGTTCAGGAATACGTCTCCAATACCGGGCATTTCTTCGACTTCATTTCTGTCGTGGCAAACAAGGCGTGGTTCGACGGGCTGAGCGAAGAACAGCAGGGCTGGGTCACCGAGGCGATGGACACCGCCGTGGCCGAGCAGCGTACGCTTGCGGCTGAACAGGACGGCGCCGCGCTCGACAAGATCATCGAAATGGGCATGACCTATACCGAAGTGTCCCCGGAACTTGCCGCTGATCTGCGCAAAACCGTGTCGGGCGTCGCTGCCGAGACCAAGGCCCGCCTTGACCCAGCTCTGGTCGAACTGCTCGACAGCGAAATGTCGGCTGGGACCAACTGAACTCGATGAACGGGATCGTCAAATCGTTCCTTGCGCGCGCCGATCATGGCGCGCGCTTCATCGCTATCGTGGCGGCGGCCATCATGGTGGTCGTTGTCACGGCGCAGGTGGTGGCGCGCTATGGCTTCAATTCTTCCTTCGACTGGGCCGATGAAGTCTCCCGCCTCGCCTTCGTCACCACGATTTTCATCGCCATTCCTCTAGGTATCCGGGACGGAACCCATGTCGGAATCGACCTGGTCGTGAACCGCCTTCCCGTCCTGCCACGTCGCCTGATCAAACGCCTCACCAGCGCACTCGCCGGTCTGATGCTGCTGATCATCACTTGGGCCACCTTTCAGGTCGCGGGTGCTACAGGGAGCGAGCGGCTGGGTGCCATCGACATCACCTCCTCCGTTTTCTTCTTCCCCGTCATCGCAGGCGCGCTCCACTCCGCGCTGCATCTCTTGCACCTCGCCGCCATTCCGGAACCTGACCTGCCATGAGCCTTGCCGTCATCGCTTGTTTCTTCGTGCTGGGCTTCTTCGGGATGCCGCTCGCCTTCTCACTGGGCTGCGCCGCCCTGTTCGGTCTCTGGCTGGCCGGGTTCGACCCGTCGATCATGCCGAGCCGCATGATGAACGCGGTCAATTCCTTCCCGCTGATGTCGATCCCGCTTTTCATGATCGCGGGCGAACTCATGCTCAAAGGCGGGATCATGGACCGCCTCGTCGATTTCGCCAATGCCTTCATCGGGCGCGTGCGCGGCGGGCTGGCGCAGGTCTCGATCATCGCGGGTGCTGGCCTGGCCTCGGTCTCGGGCGCGGCCGTCGCGGACGCCTCTGCGCTGTCCTCGACGCTGGTTCCCTCCCTGAAACAGCAATACGGCCTTGGGTTTTCCTCCGGCGTTGTCGCAGCTGCCGCCAACCTGGGCCCAATCATTCCTCCCTCCGGCGCGATGATCGTCTACGCCTTCATGGCTGGCTCCAGCGTCTCCGTCGGCGGGCTCTTCATGGCGGGCGTTGTCCCGGGCCTGATCCTTTTCGCGACGCTTATGGTGCTCTGCTGGTTCATTTCCTGGAAACGCGATTACCCGCTGGTCGGCGATGGCTTCAATCTGCGCAACGCGCTGCGCGAGACGCGACGCTCCGTCATCGTCTTCATGATGCCAGTCGTCGTGATCGGAGGCATCGTCGTGGGCGCCTTCACCCCGACGGAGGGCGCGGCCATTGGGGTCTGCTACGCGCTCATCATCGGGTTCTTCGTCACCCGGAAGCTCAAGGTGTCGGACCTGCCGGGCGTGCTGCTGACAGCCGCCAAGACGACTGCAATGGTCGGCGCGATGATCGCATTTGCCTCCACCGTGACATTCCTTTTCACAATCGATCTGCTTCCGATCAAGCTGGCTGGCGCGATCAAGGAAATCACCGACAGCCCGTTGGTCTTCCTGCTGCTCGTGGCACTGATGATGCTGATCGTCGGCATGTTCCTGGAATCCAATGCCGCAAACATCATGCTGGTCCCGCTCTTCCACCCGATCGCGCTGCAGTTCGGGATCGACCCGCTGCATTTCGGCTTTCTCTTCGTGCTGAACCTCGTGATCGGGATGCTGACGCCCCCGGTCGGCGTGATCCTCTTCGTTGTCTGCGGGATCACCGGCGTCAAAATGACCGAGCTCGTCCGGGAAAGCTGGCCCTTCATCGCAGCGATGTACGGTGTGCTGTTCCTGTGCATGCTGGTTCCTGGCGTCGTGACGGCGCTGCCGAGAGCGATGGGGTACTGATGCGAATCCTGCTGATTAATCCCAACACCTCCCAGGTACTCACGGAAAAGCTGGACGAAGCCGCGCGCGCGACGCTCCCACCGGACGTTGATCTGGTCTCAGTGACGGCGGAGGACGGCTTTCCCTACATCTCGTCGCGGGCCGAAGCACATTGCGCCGGGGTCGGCGTGATGGACACGCTGGCAAGACTTGGCGGAGAATTCGACGCGGCCGTCATCGCCGCCTTCGGCGATCCCGGCCTCCTTCCCGCGCGGGAAGCCTTCGACATGCCGATCACCGGCATGACAGAGGCGGCGATGCTCTCGGCCTGCATGCTGGGCCACCGTTTCGCCTTCGTGACCTTCACGCCGCGCATGGCGCCCTGGTACAACGAACAGGTGCGTCAGGCTCAATTGACGTCTCGCTTCTCTGGGACCTTCACGCCGGATGTGCCGCTGGGCAAGATCGGTGAGATCGACAGCGACTTGCGCGAACCGCTCATTGCCGAGTGTCACCGCGCAATGGAGGCCGGGGCGGATGTGCTGATCCTTTCCGGCGCGCCACTCGCCGGGATGGCTCCCAGCCTTCGCGGCGAAATCGACGCGGTTCTGATCGACCCCGTGCAGGCGGCCGTTCTTCAGGCGGCGGCACTCGCGCGGCTGGCCCCGCAAGGTGCGTCCGGCGGCAGCTACCGGCGTCCCCCCGGCAAACCCTCTACTGGTCTGCCCGAGGCCCTCGCCCGTCACATCGCTCGCGAGGATTAATCGCCACGAAAGAGCTTCGTGAGGGCCGGATCGAGCCCGGCCATCGCGATCCCGCTCGGCTTGGAATAGCTCCCGGCGGCAGGTTTTGGCAGGCCCAGGCGATAGATCATCTCCGCCATACAGACCGCCGCACCCACCGGCGAAATGACCGGCACCGGTAGGTCCGGCTGGATGCGCGCGGCCATCCCTTCCATCGACCCGGCGCCGAGTACGACCACGTCGGCCCGATCCTCCTCGACCGCCGCCTTCGCAAGCGCGATAGCCGTGGCATCAGCCCTTGCCTGATCCTGCGTCAGCTCCGTGCCGGTCAGACCGATGTCCCGGATCGACACGACCCGCTCGGCAAGCCCCGTGGCGGCTACGGTTTCTTCCGTCATCCTGCGTGCAGGAGAACCAATAGAAAGGATAGAGATGGACTGACCGAGAAGCGTCGCTGCCGCCAGCCCCGCCTCGCCGGTGGCCATCAAAGGTACCGGGCACATCTCCTTGGCCGCCGCCGTCACTGCTGGCAGGATAAATGCGCCAACGATCACCACGTCGTGGCCGTCGAAGTTTTGGGCTAGCGCCGACAGCAAAGCGTGTCCGGCCACCACCGCCTCTCCACGGGTGGAGATGTATTCGGACCCGAAAGGGGCCGAGGCCACGTCGATCCGGGTGTCGGGCGTGGCGATCCGGCGCGCTTCCATCGCCATGATCTCGGCCATGGCGTCCGACGTGTTGGGGTTGAGGAAAAGGATGTGCATTGCTCAGCCTGCTGCTAGGTCAGGATTGGACAAGACTGCTGCATGGATCTCCGCGGGCGTAGCACACCAGATGTCATCCATTGCGGCAACTTCGGCCAGCGCCTCCGCAATCGGGCGCAGACGCCAAGGCTGACCGGAAATGAAACTGTGCAGCACCACGCTCATCACCACCGGCTGTTTCGACATCAGAAGTTCCTTCGCCTCGTCGCGGATCATATCGGCAAAGCTCCGGGCATCCATCTGCCGCCCGATCATCGTCGTGCTGTCGTTGATTTCGGCTGCGTATGGAATCGCGAGCAACCGCCCTGCTCCGGTGTCCATCCAGACCGGCTGATCGTCCAGCCGCAGGTCCAGCAGGTAGCGATACCCAGCACCGGCGAGACTCGTCAGCGATGTTGGCGTGTGGGCGAGCCAAGGCGACGACCAACCGCCGGGCGCTGCGCTCTCTTCCGTCTCGATTCGGGACGCAACTTCAGAGACATAAGCCGCTTCTTCGCCCGGCGGCAGCGCCGTCAGGCTGTCGGAGTTGGACCGCCCGTGCCCGACAAACTCGGCAGACACCGCTCGGGCAGCTTCAATGACCTCCGGCGCCTCGTCGTATACATCGGTGTTGAGCAGGACAGCTGGCCGAATCCCGATCCCAGCCAGCCTTTCGAAGAGCCGGAATGCGCCCACGCGGTTGCCATAGTCACGCCATGCCATGTTTACCAGGTCCGGTGACTCTCCGCGCGGCAGGATGTCTTCGGTGATGCCGTCATCGGGGCGATAACTCTCGATCCCAACAGCGACCCAGAGCGCGACACGGGCACCGTTCGGCCATGTGCCCTTCGGACGTGACGGCAAAGTCGAAAAGGTCCAAGGCAGCGTCATGCGAGTCCCTTCCCGAGCTTCCGCGTCATGCCCACATCCGAGGCAACCGCACGATCATGCATCGCGCGATAGACGGGCAACAAGTCCGACACCTCCTCGGAGGCGCGACGCAGGATAAGTGCAAGCCCCCCGAAGACCTCCCGCGCCTCGTCCAACAGAGCCGCCTCATCCACCGACGTGACACGCCCATTTTCGGCAACGACGCGGCCCGCGACCATGGTCGTCCGGACCGACGAACCATTCTCGACATGTACCAACTGCCGGACGAGGTCGTTCAGGGGCAGAAATGCGAGCGAAGACAGGTCGACGAGGATCAGATCTGCTGGCGCGCCGATCTCCAGCGCTCCCAGACCGGGCCTTCGCATGACCTCTCCGCCGCCCACCGTCGCCGTGCGCAGCACCTCCCGCGCGGTCGGCCAGAGGTCGGGATCGTCGCCCGAGAGCGTA
Source organism: Litorisediminicola beolgyonensis (assembly GCF_042679605.1). NCBI lineage: Bacteria > Pseudomonadati > Pseudomonadota > Alphaproteobacteria > Rhodobacterales > Paracoccaceae > Litorisediminicola > Litorisediminicola beolgyonensis. Next base: position 20,286 of record NZ_JBHTMU010000021.1, on the reverse strand, counting down.
TGTATCATTCCGGCAGTCTTCATCACCGACCACATGTTTATCGCGTCATCTGCGATGGCCTCATCGACCCCGAGCGACACCGAAATCCCCCTGTCCAGCATCTCACGGAACGGCATAACTCCAGAGCCAAGACGGAGATTGCTGATCGGGTTATGCGCCACCTTGGCGCCGGCGTCCGCGATCAGGTCGAGGTCGTCGTCATCAACCCAGATGGCATGGATCACCTGCATCCGGTCGGACAGAAGACCAAGATCGTGAGTGTACCGCACCAGCGACCGGCCACCGAATTTTTCATGGCCGAGAACCCGCTGAAGCCGGGTTTCCAGCATATGCGCGAAGACCGGCAGATCGTGCTCGACGCTCAGAGCATTCAGCGCCGCGAAATACTCCCGGCTTACGCGCTGCGGCGCCGAACATGAGACGGCCGCACCGATACGGCCCTCCTCGGCACCATGCCAGCGCCCAATCAGGTGATCGTAGAGCGCCAGCAGATCCTCCGCTTTCAGTCTGGGCCGCCGGGCCAGCCCGGCCCGCATCGCCTCCGGAGCAAGCTCTTCGAGAAACGGGAGTTTCTCCAATTCCGAAAGCTCAGGCTCATCCAGCGCCAGAGTCGCGCGAATTCCACTGTCGGCATAGGCCTGCGCCACCGCATCGATGATCTCCGGCGTGGGTTCCGGCACGAAAAAGCAATCGTCCATCACGGCCGTCGTGCCCGCCCGCAGCATCTCGATACAGCCCAGCATGGTCCGCAGATAGGCCTGCCGTGCTGTCGGCCGCAGGGCCTCCAGCGCCGGGCTTTCGAAAAGCATGAAAAGCTCCAGCGGCAGGCACGGCAACCGCCCTTTCATGTGGTTCACGGAGGAATGGAAGTGTGCGTTGATCAGCCCCGGCATCAACAGATCGCCATTGCCCTCGATGATGCGAGCGTCGTCCGGCACGGCCTCCGGGCCGATCCCTGCAATCTGCGCGTCGCGAACCAAAAGATCTGTCGGTGACGACATTCCCTGCTCTGAATCGAGTTCGAGCAAACGGACATTGCGAAAGAAGACCGACGCACTCAAAGCAAATCCCCGCTAAGAAACCGGGTCAGCGACGGCGACAATCCCACACTCTCGCTCAATGGCCGGACGGGTTGCGTCGGTTCATGCTCGGCCATGGCGGAGAGGCTGGCTTCGACGGCTTCAACGCCGTCGAAGACCGGCAGCGTCACCTGCTTGGCGATCCGGGCCGCCATCCCGACGATGGCGGCACCGCAGATCACGACAGCCTGGGCCCCTTGACCTTCGAGCCTTAGACAGGCGTCCACGACGGTGGCGTCTTTCGCCTCCGGCGACAGGTAGTCCGATGCCCCACCGATCTCGATGGCGACCAGCCCCGAAGGCACGATCCCCTTGCGGGCCAAGACAGACTCGTACAACCCGCGGCTGACCTCGCCAAAGATGACAACGCCAATGCGGCGCCCGCCAGCAGATGCGGCGCGGAGCGCGGCCTCGGTAATACCAACCACCGGCACGCCCAGCACCGATCTCAGCGCATCCAAAGCGGTGTCGAAGGAGATCGCAAGGATGACCGCATCGTGCCCTTCCACATGCTCCGCCACCAGTTCCAACACCGAGTGACCCGCGATCACGTTTTCGGCTTCGGTCGAGACGATCCGCGCCCCGAACCGCCCCGTCACCCCGGTGAGGATCACGTCCTCCGGCGCCAAGGCACGCGCAGCCGTCAGATAGGCTTCCGTCACCTCGGGCGACGTATTCGGGTTCACCACAAGGACGCGTCGGGACATCAAATCAGGATGCCTGGGAAGATCGCGATGATCGCGACCACTGCAAGGATGCAGAGCACGAATGGCAGCACGCCCGCGATCACCGTGCCCACATGACCCCGGCCCCGGACACTCTGGGTGACATACAGGTTCATGCCCACCGGCGGCGTGATCAGCGCCAGCTCGCACATCAGCACAAGGAAGATGCCGAACCAGATGCTGTCATATCCCAGTAACGTAACGACCGGCAGCACGATGGGAATGGTCGCAATCATCATGGCCAACGCGTCCAGAAAACAGCCGAGCAGCATGTAGAGCACGACCAGAAGCAGAATCATGGCGAGCGGCGTGACATCGAACGACGACACGAATGCCGAGACCTGCGCTGGTACACCCAGAACGCCAAGAATGAAGTTCAGATAGAAGGCGGCGATAAGGATCAAAAGCGTCATGCCCGTGGTCGTGACCGCCGACATCATCGCTTCACGTAACATCTTCCAGCCGAGCGTCCGGTAGAACGCAGTCAGCGCGAACGCCGCCATCACGCCCACGCCCGCCGCCTCGGTCGGTGTGGCGAAGCCCAGATAAATCGAACCCATTACGAGGATGAAGATCACCAGCGGCGGCACCAGATCGGTCAGTCTTTTCCGGCGCTCGGACCAGGGCGCAATCGGCTCGGGCCTGCCTGCGATGGACGGGTTCAGCAGCGAGGCTGTGGCAATCATAAGCATGAAACAAAGCGCCAGAATGACTCCGGGCAGAATGCCCGCCGTAAAGAGCGCGCCGATGGAGGTGTTGGTGATCGCGCCATAGATGATGAGGTTGATCGACGGCGGGATCAGGATACCCAAAGTCGCACCCGACGCGACGCTCCCCGCTACCCAAGCCTCGGCATAGTTCTGGCGGCGGAAGGTCGGGAACGCGACCGTGCCAATCGTGGCAGCGGTGGCAACCGAGGACCCCGAAATCGACGCGAAGACCGTCGATGCGGCGATATTGGTGTGCAACAGACCGCCCGGCAGCGGTTTGGTCCAATCCGCAAGCGCGCGGTACATCCGTTCCGTCACGCCACCCCGCACGAGGATCTCACCCATCAGAACGAAAAGAGGGATCGCGACCAGCAAGAAGTTGTTAAGTGTGCCCCACATCATCGTCCCGAAGGGGCGGATCATCGCATCACCGATGAAGACATACGCGCCCGCGATGGCGACGATGAACAGCGCGGTGGCAATATGCAGCCCGATGAAGAGCAGGAACAGCAAAAGGCCAAACCCGATGGCCGCGTCTTCAATCCCGAGCATCGTCGCCCTCCGGATGAACGTATTGGCTCACCTCTTCCTCGACGGTGGGCGCGCCATAGCGCCGCTCAATCGAAGAGCGATCGGTGAAGAGAAGGACAAGCGCGTGAACGGTCGCAAGGCAGGCAGTCACGGCGAAGAAGATCATGCCGATCACCCAGACCCCTTGCGGCACCCAGAGCGGCGTTTGCAGCGGTGTGTTGGTGATCGCTCCGAACCTCAACGTCGTCTGCAACTCACCCCAGGCATGCCAGGCCATGAACGCGGCAAAACCAGCCATCGCGATCTGAGCCAGAACGTGAAGACAATCTCGTAATACTCTCGGAAAAAAACGAAAGAAGATTTCGATGCGCGGATGCCCCCGCCTCAGCAAGGTCAGGGCCATTCCCAGCGATCCGACGAAGGCAAGGACGTATCCGCCGATCTCGTCCGTGCCCTGAATCGATGCCCCGAAGAAATCGCGTCCCACGATGTCGATGGTGATCAGCGCGGCCAGCACAGCGATGGCCGCGCCCGCGACGAGCGCGAGCGCGGCGGCGATGTGTTCGACGGTCCTGAGGAGCGCGTCCACGTCAATCAGCCGTCAGTCGATCGAAAGGCCGCGGGCGGCGCCGACCGTGTCGTTCCAAAGCTGCTTGCAGCCCGGATAGGACGCCTCGCATTTTTCCGCCCATTCCGGCAGAACCGCAGAGGCGGAGATTTCGGCCACGCGTGCCTTGTCGGCATCGCTCACCGGAACCAGCGTCATGTCGTAGGAGGTGTAGATCCCGCCTTCCGGGCAGTCCCCGCCGGTCGAGCAGGATTGTGCCGTGCCGTTCGTGTTGATCGCCACATCCCAAAGCGCTGCTTCCATGTCGGCCATCGCCGTATCGAAGGCAGCGCGGGCCTCTTCACTCAGTCCGTTCAGCCACTCGAGATTGACCATATGCGCCTGAACCGAACCGGAGACTGACAGCGGATAGAGATGGGTCGTCACCTCCGGCCATTTGCCGGTGTTCGACGAGGTCGGCGAGGTCACGCCGCAAGTCGCAACACCCCGTTGCAGGGCAGGATAAACTTCGGGGAAGGACAAGGTGACCGGGGTCGCGCCCAGGTTCTCCAGAAGCGTCGACATCGACGCGGTAAACGACCGCACTTTCATGCCGTCGAGATCGTCGAGCGAGGCGATTTCGTCACCGCAAAGAAAGACTTGCGGACCGAACGGCCAGATCGCTGCCGCCGTGACACCGAACTTCTCCTCCAGACGCGCGTTGAACACGTCACGGAAGGCGTCCACGGCAGATTTGAGATCCTCCATGTTGGTGGACACGCCGATTAGGTCGATGCCTTCCAGGAACGGGTCGTCCTTGGCGACGCTGCCGACTTGGATCGTCGCCATATCGAAGGCTCCGGTGCTCAGAAGCCGCAGGCCGTCGGCAAGGTCGATCCCGACCGCCTGATATTCGCTGCGGCTGACATCGAAGCCGGCATCCGAAAGTGCCGCGACCGCCTCGGCCTCGGCCGGATATTGCGCGCGTTGTTCCTGGTTCTGGGTGATCAGGCGCATGGATTGCGCCTGCGCCACGCCTGTCAGGGCGATGGTGCATGTCATTGCGGTAGCGATTGCACGGAAATGGTTCACGGCGAGTCTTCCTTTCATTTTTGTTCTAGGCAGCAGGCAGTCGGACGACGAAAACCAGAGCTCCCCGGTCGCAGTTCCACGGCCCTGGGAGCGTCAGCCCTCAGGTCAATGAGAGGCTCCGATTGTTAACAATTCAAGATATTTTTGCGCACAAAATTCAGACAATCGGCTGCATTTCTGGGACAAACCACAATATTAAATAAATGATTCAAATGCTTATAGAAATTCTGCTAATTCGCGCCACCGAACAAATGATCGTTTGAAACTCCGAACTTTGCACGTATCTTCGGCACAGAAAATATCCGGGCATCGATATATGAAACCTGCGCGCGCGTCCGAGGACGCGATTTTCCAGTCTCTCCGCGAGGCGATCCTGACTCGCAAACTTGCGCCGGGTACGCGTCTCCGCGAAATCCGGCTGGGCGAGATCCTCGGCGCGTCCAGGGGCAACGTGCGCAAGGCACTCGACCGCCTCAGCTACGAGGGTCTGGTCGAGCAGGAACCTAATCGTGGCGCTTCTGTCGCCCAGCCCACCGCGCAGGAAGCGGAAGACCTTTTCGCCGCGCGGAAATGCATCGAAGTGGCCATCGCCCTCATGGCGGCGGAGAAGCTCACACCTCAAGCGGTGAAGAAGCTCGAAAAGCACATCGCGCGAGAGCAGACGGCACGCGAAAAGGCGGCTTGGGCGAAAGTCGTCGCACTTTCGGGTGAGTTTCACACCCTGATTGCCGAGATCGCCGGTAACGCTCCACTGCAACGTTATCTGAACGACCTCGTCGCGCGCGAGTCGCTGATCATCCAGATGTTCGGAACCCGGCAGCAGGACGTCTGCACCCAGAACGAGCACGCCGAAATCCTCGAAGCGCTGCAGTCCGGCGATGCCGATCTGATCGCCCGCCGGATCGAAGACCATATCGATGGAATAGCCGCTGGCGTCGATCTGAACCCACGCGACACCGATCCGCGCACGCTGGAGGAAATCCTGCTTGGATAAGTCGCCGCCAATCTACCTCAGAAACACAGACAAGGGCCAAACCCATGCAGCATGAACTCGTCATCCGAAACGCTCGCGTCGTCACCTCCGGCGGCGTTTCGCTTTGCAGCATCGGCATCAAGGGCGGCCGGATCGAGGCGCTTGGCACCGATCTCGACGGCAGAGAGGTCATCGACGCGACCGGCCTGATCGCCATGCCCGGCGGCATCGACAGCCACGTCCACATCTCGCAACCCTCCGGCCCCGGCATCGAGATGGCGGATGACTTCGCCTCCGCGACCCGCGCGGCGGCCTGCGGCGGAAACACCACCGTGATGCCGTTCTGCCTGCCCGAAGACGGGCAGACCCTCAGGGACGCCGTGACCGCCTATCTCGCCAAGGCCGAAGGTCAGTGCCTCACCGACGTGTCCTTCCACCTGATCGTGAAATCCGTTGACCCGGTGACTTTAGGTCAGGACCTGCCTGCGCTGATCGCGCAGGGCATGACCAGCTTCAAGGTGTTCATGACCTATCAAGGGATGAGGCTGACGGACGCCGAAATTCTTCAGGTGATGGATGTCGCCCGCGAACAGGGCGCGCTGACGATGGTCCACGCCGAAAACGAGGACGCCATCGAGTTCCTGCGCGACAAGGCGGAGCGCGACGGCCGTATCCAGCCCGTCCATCACGCCCGCACCCGCCCCATCCCGGTCGAGCGCGAAGCGACACATCGTGCAACCACGCTGGCCGAGGTGGCGGATGTGCCAGTGATGATCGTCCATGTGTCGAACGGCGCGGCGCTGGACGAAATCCAGAGGGCGCGCGCGCGTGGCGTTCGGGTCTTCGCGGAGACCTGTCCGCAATACATCACGCTCACGGCCGACGATCTTGACCGCGCGGGGTTCGAAGGCGCGAAATGGGTCTGCTCGCCCCCGCCGCGCGACACCGGCGAACAGGCATCGATCTGGGCCGGTCTGGAGCAAGGGGCGTTCGACGTGTTCTCGTCCGACCACTGTCCGTTCCGCTTTGCCGACAGCGCGGGCAAGGACGCGCCCGGCGCTCGGGCGTCGTTCCGCAACATCCCCAACGGCATTCCGGGCGTCGAGACCCGCCTGCCGATCCTGTTTTCCGAAGGGGTCTCGAAAGGTCGCATCAGCCTTGAAACCTTCGCCGACCTGACCGCCACGCACCACGCCCGCATCTACGGTCTGGAGCACAAAGGCTCCATCTCCATCGGCAAGGATGCCGACATCGTGCTCTGGGACCCGGATCTGACGCGCCGGATCACGCAGGACGATCTGCACCACGGCTCCGATTACACGCCCTGGGAAGGGCTTGAAGTCACCGGCTGGCCAGTCCGCACCATCCTGCGCGGCCAGACGACGATGCTGAACGGCGCGCCTGTCGGCAAACCCGACGGCCTCCACGTCGCCCGCGCAAAGCCGAGCGTGACGACATGACCTATACGCCCGTCAACGGCCGCCGCATCGGGATGCTCACGCCGTCCTCCAACACCGTTCTGGAACCCTACACCTCTGCCATGTTCGCCTCGTTCGGGGACACGGCAAGCGCCCATTTCGGACGCTTTCGGGTTGTGGAAATCTCCATGTCCGAAGCATCGCAGTCGCAATTCACGCTGGAGCCGATCCTGGAGGCCGCCGAACGCCTCGCCGAGGCGGAACCGGCCCTAATCTGCTGGAACGGAACCTCCGCCAGCTGGCTGGGACTTGAGAAGGACCACGCCCTCTGCGCCGCGATCACCGAGCGCACCGGTGTGCCGTCGACCTCGACGATCCTCGCCTACGATGCGCTGTTCCGAAAGATGAACGTCAAGCGACTAGGCGTCGTAACTCCCTATATCGAGGACATCGAGACCCGCATGATCGCCAATTACGCATCGCAGGGCATCGAGGTCGTGAGCGCCGCGCGTCTGGATGACAAGGGGAATTACAGCTTCGCCACCTACCCGCCCGAACAGGTCGGCGCGCTGGTGGAACAGGTCGCCGAGGCCCAGCCTGACGCCATTGCCATCGTCTGCACGAATTTCCGTGGTGCGCCCGTTGCTCCCCGGATTGAGGAGGCCACAGGGATTCCGGTCCTCGACTCGGTTTCCGTGACCGCCGCCCATTGCCTGCGCGAGGTTGGTCTCGATCCCGCGCGTGTGACTGGTTGGGGCAGTGTGTTCCAGCGCGTCTGAGCCGCGAATATCTCGGAGACGGCCCGGACGAAGTAGCTCCGTCGATTGCCGAAGATCCGATTCGATTTCGACTGCGGTGCAAATTTAATGTGGCGAATCGCGGTTTTGCCGCGTTTTGCATCATTCTAAAAATTCGAATGGAACATTGCCTAATACCTCATGGATTGCAATGGAGCGACGCTGTAGCTTTTATCCGCAAGCTGGGGACTTGGGGTGAATGACGACGGCTAAGGGTCAATACTGCGAGATTGATACGGCAAGAGCCGGGACGATCCCGGTCACCTTGGGACACCGCCTACGATGCGAGGCGTTCGGATCTTCGGCACCTTCGGCAAACTGCCAAAACTCCCAACCGCTCAGAGATTTACGCGCCACCGCGGAACATCGAAAATCCCCACGGTGTGAACTTGAATGGCAGATGGAAATGTTCCTGTACCGCATCGATTCCGAAGCGGAACACGGCGACATCCAGAAAGGACGGATCGGGGACCGGCACGCCCGCCTCACGGAAGAACTCTGCGACACCGAATTCGACCTCGTAGGTTCCGCGAACCACACCCGTCCCATCGGCCACGGGGTGCGCGAAATGACCGTTCGGCGCACAGACCCCTTCGGCGATCACCCCGGCGTCCGGCTCCAGACGACGCAACCGGACCGACAGTCCGTCCGCGGGCACACCGCGGGAGACATCGACCGCGTGAATGGAAATACCGCCCGCCTTTGCTGCCACTTCAGTCATGCCCGCGCTCCTTCGGTCGTTAACCCGGCAAAGCCTGCCACGCTCAATGGCGCAATGCCAAGCCACCACGCGGTCACAGGATAAAGTCCATGCCATCAGACACCGAAGACCGACAACCAGACCCCCACGCCAACGGCCTCGGCTGGGGCGGTGAGATCGGCGGCGTGCTGCTTTTCTTGCTAAGCATCATCTTCATGGTCGGTGGCTGGCAACTCGGCCTCGGCCAGCCCACCCGCCTCGGCACCGGCGCCTTTCCCTTCGTGACCGGTGCCGTCCTCGCCGCCCTGTCGGTCTTCATCTGCGTCGCCGAGCGCAAGGGCGACGGACTGGCGGAAGTACCCGACTGGGTCGGCCTTGCCGCCATCGCCGCATCGCTCGCCGTCTTCGCCATCAGCGTTGAGCCTCTTGGCCTCGTCCCCGGCGTCTTTGCGACCGTCATGGTCGCCAGCCTGCCCGACCGCAGCCTCTCCTTCCCAGGAAAGGCCCTCCTCGGCGTCGTCGTCGCGCTCGGCTGCTGGGGGGTCTTCATCGAGCTCCTGAACCTGCCCTTCAAACCGTTCGTGGGAATGTAGCCATGGATGTCCTTGCTAGTTTCGGCGGCGGTCTGCTTACGGTGCTCCAGCCCGAAAACCTGATGTACTGCTTCATCGGCGTCTTCCTTGGCACCTTCATCGGCGTGCTGCCCGGGATCGGCTCTATGGCGGCCATCGCGATGATCCTGCCAATCACCTTCTACCTCGACCCGACTCCTGCGCTGGTGATGATCGCGGGCGTTTTCTACGGCGCGGAATACGGAGGCTCCACCGCCTCCATCCTGCTCAACGTCCCCGGCACCCCCGCCGCCTCGATCACCGCCATCGAGGGCCACCAACTCGCCAAGCGGGGTCGCGCAGGCGTGGCGCTCTTCTCTACCGCCACCGCATCCTTCGGAGGCGGCATCATCGGCATGATCGTCATCGCCTTTCTCTCGCCATCGCTGGCGAGCCTCGCCCTGTCCTTCGCACCCGCCGATTACTTCGCCGTCATCCTTCTCGGCCTCATCGCCGCCTCCGCCGTCAGCAACGGCGGCGCGCTCAAAGGCATCGCCATGGTGGTGACCGGCCTGATGCTCGGCACCATCGGAATCGACCTGACGACCGGCGTCACCCGCTTCACCATGGGCATCCCCGAACTGCGCGATGGCGTGCATATTGTCATCGTCGCCATGGGCCTCTTCGGGGTGGGAGAGGTCATTGCCTCGATCCGGGGCGCGCGCAGCGGCACTGCCGCCCAAACCGTCGACTACACCGATTTCTATCCCTCGAAAGACGAGTGGAAGTCCCTTTTCGCCCCGATCCTGCGCGGCGGCGCCATCGGCTCCTTCGTCGGCGCCCTCCCCGGCACCGGCCAGACCATTGCCGCCGCCCTCGCCTATGCCGCCGAAAAGAAAGTCTCCCCGCAACGCGAGAAATTTGGCACCGGCGTCGTCCCCGGCGTCGCCGTGCCCGAGGCCGCCAACAACTCCGCGACCCAGACCGCTTTCATCCCGACCCTGACGCTCGGCGTCCCCGGCAGTCCGCCCATGGCAATCGTCATCGGTGCGCTGATGATCTATGGAATCACGCCCGGCCCAAGGCTTCTGACCGAGCAACCTGACATGTTCTGGGGCCTCGTCGCCAGCTTCCTTGTGGGCAACATCATGCTTCTGATACTGAACGTGCCGCTCATCGGCATATGGGTCCGGCTTCTACGCATCCCCTACAAGTACATGTACCCCACGATCATCGTGCTGATCTGCATGGGGGTTTATAGCCTCAACAACAACGTCTTCGACGTCTGGCTGACCCTCATCATCGGAGTCGTCGGATACGTGATGCGCCTGTTCCGGTTCGAGCCCGCCCCGCTCCTCCTCGGTTTCGTTCTGGGTCCGATGATGGAGGAGCAACTCCGCCGCACCATGCTCCTCTCACGGGGAGATCCTATGGTCTTTCTCGAACGCCCGATCAGCGCCACGCTCCTTGCGGTCACCGCGCTGATTATCCTCTTCGCACTTTTCTCCTCAGCAAAAACCCGACGCCGCAGCCTTGCGGCGCGACTGGCATCCAATGGAAAGGAAAATCTCAATGAACAGTAAAATTAAAGCCGCAACCGCTGCTCTCGCAGTCGCCGCGATCTCGTCCGGCGCGGCCTTCGCAGAACCCGGCGCGTGGAGCGACGAGCCCGTCCGCATCGTCGTCACTTTCCCGCCGGGCGGCACCAGCGACCTCGTCGCCCGCCTTCTCGCCGAGCAACTGGACACCGCCTACGGCCAGAAAGCCGTCGTCGACAACCGACCTGGCGCGGCCGGCACCGTCGCTGCCGACTACGTCGCCCAGCAGGCCCCGGACGGCACGACGCTGATCCTGTCGAACAACGCGCCCTTCACCATCTCGCCGACACGGTTCGCGAGCCTGCCCTACGACCCGATCGAAGGCTTCACCCACATCGCCTATATCGGCGCTTCCGCCCCTGGCCTCTTCGTCCAGCCGTCGTCCGGCATCACCACGCTGGAAGAATACGTCGCCTTCGTGAAGGACACGCCGATGACCTACGGCTCGTCCGGCGTTGGTTCGATCTCCCACATCCTCGGCGAGGCGGTCGATGCCGCGCTCACAGTCGAGTCGATCCACGTCCCCTACCAGGGCAGCGCGCCCGCGATCCAGGACTTCCGGGCAGGCGCACTCGACTCCTTCTACGACATGGTCGTCCAGAACAGCGCCCTGATCGAGGATGGCGAAGCCGTCGCCCTCGCCATCGCCTCGCCCGAGCGCAACCCGCAGATGCCCGATGTCCCGACCTTTAAGGAACAGGGCTATGACGTGGTGATCGAGAACTGGCTTGGTCTTTCAGCGCCCGCTGGAATCGACCCCGACATGCGCGCCAAGATCCACGAGACAGTGTTGGCTGTCTTCGCAGACCCCGAGGTACAGACCAAGCTCACCGATCTCGGCATCACCCATGTCGCGATGTCCTCGGAAGAGTACGAAGCGATGGTCGCCGATCTGATTGGCGTTTGGGCGCCCCTGATCGAAGCCGCTGGAATAAAGGAATAGACGCACGTGGCTTTGGTCGTCTGGGCACCTCACCGGGCGGCCGTGTACTTTTTTGTCTGGAGCTATCGCTCTGGAGAGCTGTACTTCGGCATATGTCCAAAAGCGTTTTTGGCTTTCCTGATAGATGAAACTCCATAGCGAGCGGAAACCACGCAGTCCCACTTGCGCCTCACGCTTTCCGACAAACGGGGTGATGCAACGGCCAACGCTGCAGTTCTCTTCGGCGACCCGCATTTGGCGCGGCATAGCGCGAAATCATGCGATCGAAACATGAACATGAGCTGCACATGAAGCCGTGCAAGCCATTGAAATGGGGGTAAAATCGCTACCATCCATCACTGGACAGCCGCAAAGTACAACGTCTAATGACCGCTTCTCCGGCTTTTGCAGACCTTGGTGCATATTGCAGCATCAGTCGGATTGGGCTCAAACCGGACCTTCACTGCGACGCTCACGAAGTTCCGCTAAGGGCCGGAAGCGGTCGTCAGACATGCCGATGTCGGAAGTCCGTAGTGGGCCGGGAGCGCCGAGTTTGCTCCGCCAGGGTGGTCGCGCGGCACGCCGCAGTGCCGCATGACCGCTTCGAGCCCAAACCTCCGGATTTCTGCGACGCATCTAACGGCCGCTCTTGGGTTTGACATCCGAGGTGATGGCTTCTAGCTTCAACTCTCAGGGGTGCGCAAGAACCCCGTGAGGCGCCAGCCCAATCTTGCATCCTTCCAGTTCTGACTCTGCATGGAGGATGTCCTATGGCGTCGTATAATGAAATTCCCGTTGCTGCTCTGGCCCGTCTGATCGGGACACCTGATTGTCCAACCCTTCTCGATGTGCGCATCGATGAAGACTTTGACGACGATCCAAGATTCATTCCCGGAGCCTTTCGCCATCCGTTCAAAGATGTTTGCGAACTGGCTGATGACCTCACGGGCCATGCGGTCGTGGCCTATTGCCAAAAGGGTCTCAAGATCAGTCAAGGAGCGGCGGCGCTGCTGCGCGCGGCAGGGGTTCAGGCCGAGGTTCTCGAAGGCGGGCAATTCGCATGGCGCGACGCGAAGCTCCCGATGGTTTCAACGGGCAAGCTGCCGCCGCCGAATGCATCGGGCCGCACGGTTTGGGTCACACGCCATCGCCCGAAAATCGACCGGATCGCCTGTCCGTGGCTCATACGTCGTTTCATCGATCCAAAGGCGCAAATCCTCTATGTTGCGGCCTCGCAAGTGGCCAATGTGGCGGAGCGCTTCGACGCCACGCCTTTTGACATCGAGGGCGTCTTCTGGACCCATCGCGGCGAGACCTGCACCTTCGACACGATGATCGAGGAGTTCGGCATAGGGCATGACGCCCTGACACGGCTTGCCGTGATTGTGCGGGGAGCCGACACCAACAGACATGACCTGGCACCCGAAGCTGCTGGCCTTCTGGCGGCGTCCTTGGGTCTGTCTCGCATGTTTCGCGATGATCTGGACCAACTTGAGGCAGGCATACTGCTGTACGATGCCTTCTACCGCTGGGCGCGCGACGCGACCAACGAAGGTCATGATTGGCCCGCTGCTGCGACAAGGGCCTGAGTCATGAGCAGTACAGACGACGTCGAGGCGGATATGGCCCCGTCTCTCGTGGACGCAACACGGGTCTGGTGGAAGATCGGCATCCTGTCTTTTGGCGGGCCTGCCGCACAGATCGCGCTGATGCACAAGGAGGTGGTGGACGACCGTAAGTGGTTGTGTGAACAACAGTTCCTCAGCGCGCTGAGCTTTTGCATGCTATTGCCGGGGCCAGAGGCGATGCAGCTTGCGACCTATGCCGGTTGGCGGCTTCATGGCACGATTGGAGGTCTGATCGCTGGGTTGCTTTTCGTCATCCCCGGTGCGGTCGTGATCATGACGCTCGCGGCGATCTACAGTATTTTCGGCAATGTTCCGCTGGTCGAGGCCCTGTTCTACGGAGTCAAGGCCGCCGTCCTGGTCATCGTCGTCGAGGCGCTGTTGCGGGTCTCGAAAAAGGCACTGACCCAAAGGCAGCATTGGATCATCGCGGGGACTGCCTTTGTCGGGATCTTCTTCCTGTCGATCCCCTACCCGCTGATCGTCTTGATAGCGGGTCTCTATGGCCTGATCTCCGCAGCCGCGCGCGTGGAGCGTCGCGCTGTCGATTTGGCTCACGTGTCGGCTCGACAAACCGCTAGAACCATCATCCTCTGGCTTGCGATCTGGCTGCTTCCGCTACTGGCGCTCACCTGGTTCGGCGCGCCGGACATCCTTGTCCAGGTGGGGACATTCTTCAGCACGCTGGCCGTCGTTACCTTCGGCGGTGCCTACGCGGTGCTGGCCTATATGGCGCAGGACGTGGTGGTGCAGTTCGGTTGGCTGAGCACAGCCGAGATGATCGATGCCCTCGGTCTGGCGGAGACCACGCCAGGCCCGCTGATCCTCGTGACACAGTTCGTGGGCTTCCTGGCCGGGTTCAAGGTGGGGGGGCTTGGCCTCGGAGTGACCGCCGCCATTGTCGCTCTCTGGGTGACTTTCGCACCATGTTTCCTGTGGATTTTCGCCGGAGCGCCATACATCGAATGGATCTCGAACCAACCACGGCTGCAGGGCGCGCTGAAGGCGATCACGGCCGCAGTTGTGGGCGTCATTCTAAACCTGTCGCTCTGGTTCGCGCTGCATGTGCTGTTCACCACGGTGACGCGCACAGGCTGGGGCCCCATCACTCTGTGGCAGCCTGAGCTTGCCACCATCGAGTGGCTCGCGCTGTTGCTCTTCGGTCTGAGCTCGTTTCTGGCCTTCCGCCTGCACTGGGGCATCATCCGCATCCTGCTGATCGCCTCGGTTCTGGGCGCAGCGCTGCGACTGCTGCTCTGATACGCCTGACCCAGATACAGACCTTGGCGCAGCGGCAGCCAGTCTACGTTTTGTCCGCTCTGCTGACCTTGGTCTGCGAGGCTGTGCTGCACGTGGCCACGGATGACTGGTTCGGGGTAACTGCGCTGCAGCGACGTGCTGCTGCTTGAGCGGCAGGTAAGGGCCGTTCGCGTCGGATGCGCTCCTTTCGCGATTAGGGCGGATTGCGGACCTTCGCTGCGCGATGCACCAAGGTCCGGTGTGCGGACAAGGCAGCCGTTGCCCGATTTGCTTTACCGAACGCGGGCGACGATTAAAGATGAAGGTAGTGGAGCGCGCCATTTGTCGCCGTCGCTGAAGTGTTCGCGCACTTTTTCGGCCACCGCCGCTTTGATTGCCGCATTATTCGCTTCTGGCTGCTGAGACAGGAGGTACCCACCACGAGGAGCCCCGTTCTGGAAGAGCTCGGCCAGACTTTCCGGAGCATCCAACATCCAGAAGCAGTCGATCTGTTGCTGCTTTTCCACGTCAAACCCCGCACCTGACAGGATCGTATTTGCCGTTTCCTCGTTTGCAAATTGATGAAAATTCGGGCTCTCAGGCATCTTGACCGCCGGGTGGCCGTTTTCCTGAACGCTGCTGTAAAATACTTGGAAGACAGGGGAGATATCTGGGCCAAACCAAGACGTCATTATGAACTGGCCGCTGGGCTTCAAAACCCTGCGAATTTCCGCAAGAGCTTTTGGCTGATCAGGGATGTGCATCAAGCCGAAGCTGCAGACGACAGCGTCAAAGCTACCGTCGTCGAAAGGCAGGTCTTGCGCGTCGGCTTCGACGAAGTCTCCGCCCGGAACCCTCTTGCGCGCGTATGCAAGCATCTTTGAGGAGAAATCTACCCCAGTCACGGCGTGCCCGGCTTTTACAAGTGCCTCGGTGACATTGCCTTGTCCGCAACAAAGATCGAGAACTTTACCGGAACTTTCAATGCTGGACACGATAGAAGGGATGGCCATGTCACTCGCGGAAGAGAACATTTTCACGTAGCCTGATGAAATCGTATCGTCAGACCAGCCCTTCGTTTCCAAGTCCGCAAAACCCTCGTAAGCAGCCATTTCTTCTCCTCCCAGAAAGTCCTATTATCCAACCCTTCGTATCACGAGAAACCGTTTTTAACTACGGACCGCCCACCAAATGGGTGCCTGGAGAGGGCTCGGAGGTGTCTTTCGCTGCATCTGGCAAGAGGGCCCTGCCTCGAGGCAGTGGGTCGGGCAGCCGCAAATTCCGAACGCGGCTCACCGGGCGCACCAAGTGCCGCACGACCCGCTGACGGGCAGCCAGCCTCGAACACGCTAAGGGCCTGCGGGTCTTAATCCATAGGGATCATCAGATGGGAATATGGCGTTCCCGGCCACATGACCCACGGCTGACCTTCGCCTTCCGGAACCTCGATCGGATAGGTATCGAGCAGCGGCCCGGCAGCCGAGCCGACGATCATCACGTGCGGGCCCGCGACCACCCACTGGTTGTCGGCTGTCTTTCCTTCCGCGTAGGGGTCCGTGTTGCTCGCCCCCTCGTCGCCCAGCAGCATGTAGACGAAGCCAAGGGTGTCCGGAGGAGCCTCTTTGGCCATCCAAGCCTGCAGGAAACTCATTGACGTTTCGTCTGCGCACATCGGATCGGTTCCGGGGTACATGCATGTCCATCCGTTGGTGCCTTCCCGGAGCACCTCGATTTCACCCTCCTCGGTGATGTTCAGCAACGTGGAGTTCTCGAGCACGGCGGCCGGCGCAACGCCATCGAGGCGCTCCATCAGACCGTCGACAGTGACATCGGCAGTCTGGCTCATGGCCGAGGTAGCCAGCAGGATGCCTACCCCGGCACTAACAGCAATTTTCAGGTTTTCCATGGCAGCGCTTTCCTCTTCTGGGAGCACGCTATCGCCATCCGGGCGCGAACCGCCCGACGGCGGTAGCCCGTTCATCATACGCCTCTGCGACGCTTCTGGCAAAAGAAAGGTCCGCGCGGCTGCAAGCCCCGTGCGCGCTTCATCCGGCCCAGTCCGCCCCCGGGCTCGAAGTAGCTATTCGCTGCGGCAAGCTTGACGGACCACAAAGGGCCGCGAGCTACGCGCGCACGACATCGACCATGTGCTAACCCTGCTGCGACGCCGCAAGTCCGCTCCGAGCCCGGAGAGTACGCTGCGAATACCGCCTTCCCTATCTGTTCGCCCATCGATCTGCCGATAAGACATTGGGTACCTTTATTGGTCGGCGGGCCGAACCGTTCGTGCAGGCGACATGAAGCTCATGAACTGCTACTCTGTAGACCGATTTGTAGGGGAGAGAAGATGCGCAACAAGCGGACACTGCCTCAGCTTGAGGGCCATCACATGACCTGCGGTGGCGGTTTCGAGACGTGGCTGCAGTATGTCGACGGCTTCGAGCTCAGACATTTCTGCGCTTTCGAGCTGCTCAATGACAAGCGCGGCCTTTCCTGCCTGAGGGATTATCACCGCCGCTTGGTTGAGGCTGCGGTCGAAAACGGGTTTGGCGTCATCAACGAGAGCCTACATTACCGCGCCAGCCGCGACTGGGGCGAGCTTATAGGCTTTTCACGGGAGGCGCTGGAAGAGATCAATATCCGCGGGATTGAGTTCTACAATGATTTCGCCCGGGAATATGACAGCCCCGAAACGCCCATGATCGTGGGCGGCGTGATCGGACCGCGCGGGGATGCCTACAATGTCGGCCGGACGCCAGATGCCGCGGAGGCGGAGGATTACCACTCCGAGCAGATCCTGACCTTCAAGAAGGCGGGTGCAGATGTGGTGACTGCGGCGACCTTTTCGAGCGTCGAGGAAGCCATCGGCCTGACCCGCGCCGCGAAAGCCGCAGATATGCCTGTCGTCATCTCCTTCTTCGTCGCTAAGGGTGGAAAGCTGAAGGGCGGGGAGACGTTGGAGAACGCCATCGCCGCCGTAGATGCCGCCACCGACAGCGCCCCGGCCTATTACATGATCAACTGCACCCATCCGACCGAGTTTTCACCTGCCCTGACCGAAGGGGACTGGACGTCCCGGCTGGGCGGTTTCATGCCAAATGCCGTCGCGATGGAGACGCTCGACCTGTGCAAGCTGGGCCATCTGGAAGACGGCGATCCGGTGGAGCTCGGTGGTCAGATGGCCGAGATCGCGCGCCGCTTCCCGCATGTCAACGTCTGGGGCGGTTGCTGCGGCACCGACGGCCGCCATATCGGTGAGATCGCCCGGCATGTCTGCGCGGTGCGGCGCGAGGCGGCAGCAGATTAGCTCACGGCTATGCGGATAAATCTTCAAAGCACATTGACGTGTCCGCACTGCGGCTATGAGGGTACGGAAACGATGCCAACTGACGCGTGTCAGTGGTTCTACAAGTGCAAGTCCTGTGGTCAGATCCTTAAGCCCCTGCATTGGGATTGTTGTGTGTATTGCTCCTATGGGACCGTACCATGCCCGCCCATCCAACAAGGCAACCAGTGTTGCGCGTAGAATACCCGATCAAGACCCTGATTGACGTTAGGATTTGGTCGACGCCTTAGTATTCAGGACCGACTTTGAGGGAGGGGTGATATGGCAGACGCGAATGCGATTTCAGATCACTGGGGCCAGGGCGATATCTATGCCCTCATTCTGGAAACCATGAAATCGGCTGGGATTGATCCCAAGTCCGCGACGATCGAACAACTTGCGCCCGTGGACCATTTCCACGCCAGAGGTTTCCCAGCCACGGTAGAACTGGCAGATGCCTTGCCGGTCAGGGAGGGCGACAGGATTGTCGATATCGGCTGCGGAATTGGTGGTCCGGCGAGGTATCTCGCCAATCGCTTTCGTTGTCAGGTAGACGGCATAGACATAACAGCACCATTCGTCGATGCCGCAAGCAAACTAAGCGCGCTCGTTGGGATGGAAGAAACGGTGAAATTCCGAAACGGCGATGGCCAGCAACTGCCGTATTCAGGTGAAGCATTCGACGGCGGCTATACGCAACACGTTACGATGAACGTGCCTGACCGCGACCTCTTTTTCGCTGAAGCCTTCCGTGTGCTAAAGCCCGGGGCCTTCTTCGCGCTTACCGAACATGGCTTGGGCGAGATCGGTAGCCCTTACCATCCTGTTCCATGGTCAAAGGATGGAAGCGGCGCCTATCTGATGCGACCCGCTGATACCGTGGCGGTTCTCGAGCGCACTGGATTTAAGGACTTTGAAGTCACCGAAACTGGCGACAAATACCTGCAAGGCTATAAAGCCGCGATTGCTCTTGCCGAGAAGGGCGAGGCTCCTGTGTTCGGTTCCCACATACTCCTGGGGAATCTGGCTCCGCAAATTGTCCGCAATGCCGCCCGCAACATCGAAGAGCGACGGACACAGCCGGTTCAAATCATTTGTTACAAACCCCTCGAGCCAAGGGGAGATCAGCGGTAAGCAAGGTCGGTTTTGTCCGCACTGCGGGACCTCTGGTCGCCCAAAATGCTGCGGCCTGCACGGATGGCTGCTTTGGTGAAGCTGCGATGCGGCGTCCGATAACTTCGCCAAGGTCGGCTCTGGGCCGGGAGCGATGGTCTCAGAGCTGCCGCCAGGCGCCCGCCCCCTTCGATGCCGCATGTCCGCTCAGAGCTCTCACTTGCCGTCTTCGGCAGTGCGACGAATGTCCGGATTCTGCTCACTGACCCTACGCTTGACGGAGCCGATCGGCCGGCCGGGTCCATTGATTTCTTGGGGTGCTCCCGAAATCAGCGGAACTTCAGCACAGGCTCGGCTTCCACACCGATTTCAGCGCTGGGTAGACGGCAGAGTGCCACCAAAACGCGAAACACTTGTTCTGCCGACCTGAAAAGACGACCATGCTGTTGGGTGGCGTGCCGTTTGGAGCATGCCGGGCAAGGGAGTAGTCCATGGCGCTGAGTGTCATCGGGGCCGGGTTCGGCCGTACCGGAACGGATTCGCTGAAACGCGCGCTCGAGATGCTGGGATACAACCCTTGCTATCATATGTACGAGGTATTGCCGCACCAGGATCGTGTCGACATGTGGCGCGGCATTTTAGGCGGTGCTATCAGCCCAGACTGGGACGCGGTGTTCGAGGGATACTCGGCGACCGTGGACTGGCCGACCGCCCATTATTGGCGCGAATTGGCCATGCATTATCCGGATGCGAAGATCGTGCTCTCCTGGCGCTCCCCCGAGAGTTGGTACGCCAGCATGGATTCCACGATCCTCCAGATCATGCGCGCCGAAACCGACCCGGCCACGATACCATACAAGCTCGGCAAGGCGGTGTTCGGCGGTCACTACGACGATCCCGAACACGTCATGGGCGTTTACCGTCGGCATGTTGAAGAGGTCCGAGACGAGTTCGGTCCAGATCGGCTCCTGACCTATGAGCTCGGTTCGGGATGGGAGCCGCTCTGCACGTTTCTGGGATGCGCGGTGCCGGATGAGCCATACCCGACCGGAAACGACGGGGAACAGTTTCACGCCCGCGTCTCTGCGGTCGAAGCCGAACGCAAGGCAAAGGTGGCCGAGCCTCCGACGGCCTGACCGAACAGTCGGCCGATCCGGGTAGCAACTGACTGCTCCTCTGAAGCGGCCATTCAGCGTCCGGCAGCCTTGTCCCGCGTGGCGGCGTTGTTGCGCAACTCGCGCCTGAGGCGTGACTGCCCCTTCCCCCACTGACCGTCAGGCCACGCGGATGATCTCGGCGGTGCCGAGGGCGTTGAAGCGGTTCATGAGTGCGATGCGGATG
>NZ_JBHTMU010000020.1:0-68702 GCF_042679605.1 Litorisediminicola beolgyonensis | reverse complement strand
CGCTCGACCGGATCGCGCCGCGGCTCGACGCGGCCTGGGCCGCGCGCCGGACCGAGGCGCGGGAGCGTCTCGCACAGCTCGACCGTCTGCGCGAAACGCTGGGCTACCGCGCCACGCTCGAACGCGGCTACGCGGTGGTGCGCGGAGACGGCGCGGTGGTGACCACGAAAGCCGCTGCCGCCGAGGCATCGGGGCTCGAGATCGAGTTCGCCGACGGTCGTCTGAAGATCGGCGGAGCGCCCGCGAAGGGCGGAAAGCCGAAACCGGCGCCGGAGCAGGGCAGCCTTTTTTAAGGCGTCCTTGCGGCACATCACCTTCTCCTGCTAAGCGCCTGATTCTTTTAGCATCCTGACATCCGGCGCGATCTCCGCCGGAGGCGTGTTTGCGCGAAATGTAAACGCGCCCTCCGCGACACCCTGCCGCACGGGGAATTGACGAAACCGGTTTCGGTGGCGCAGGCTTACTCCATGACCGAGTCGCCAACCCTGTCCAGCAGACCCGTACGGATCGACGATCTGGCCCGTTCCCTCGGGCTCTCGAAGGGAACCGTGTCGCGCGCGCTGAACGGCTATTCCGACATCTCGCCCGCCACGCGGAAGCGGGTCGCCGAGGCGGCCGAGGCTCTGGGCTACCGGCCGATGGCACATGCGCAGGCGATCAAGACGGGCCGGGTCCGCGCGCTCGGGCTTGTGCTCCAGATGGACCAGCACGACGCGCAGGCGCCCTTCCTTGCGGGCTTCCTGCACGGCATCACCCGCGCGGCCTCGGCACATGGCTGGACGCTCACCGTCTCGACCGCCGAGAGCGAGGAGGAGGGGCTCGAGGTCTACCGACGCATCCGGCGCGAGCGCAAGGCGGACGGGTTCATCCTGCCGCGCACGCGGCTCTCCGATCCGCGGATCGACCT
Source organism: Litorisediminicola beolgyonensis (assembly GCF_042679605.1). Classification (NCBI taxonomy): domain Bacteria; kingdom Pseudomonadati; phylum Pseudomonadota; class Alphaproteobacteria; order Rhodobacterales; family Paracoccaceae; genus Litorisediminicola; species Litorisediminicola beolgyonensis. Next base: position 67,795 of record NZ_JBHTMU010000020.1, on the reverse strand, counting down.
CCTGCGGGAGGAGGGCTGTCCCTTCGTCCTCTTCGGGCGCACCGGCGATCCGACGGGCTGCGCGTGGTTCGACATCCGCTCCGAGGACGCGATGGCCGACGCCGTGACGCGTCTCGCCGCGCTGGGACACCGGCGCATCGCGCATCTCGGCGGCGACACCGAGTTCACCTACGCCCATCTGCGCGCCGAAGGCGTCCGCGCCGGGCTGACCGCCGCCGGTCTGCCGGTCGACGATGGGCTCTTTCGCCTGGGCAACGCCACCCGCGACGACGCTGCGCGGAGCGCGGGCGAGCTCCTGGACGACATGCACCCCACCGCCATCGTCTGCGCCACCGATGTGCTCGCTCTGGGCGCTCTCAAGGCGCTCGCCGACCGGGGCCTCGTGCCCGGGCGGGACGTGTCGGTGGTGGGCTATGACGGTCTGGCCGAGGGCCGGGCCGCCACCGTGCCGCTCTCGACCTATGCCGTCGACCAGGTCGGCGCGGGCGGGCGGCTGGCCGACATTCTCATCGAACGCATCCGCGGCGCCGCGCCCGACAGCCTGCGCGAGACCGCGATGCCGGAGTTTTACGCCGGGGGCACCATCGGGCCGCCGGTCTGAAGACGACACATCTCACGAACCAAACAAAACGGGAGGACCACCGACATGACCAAGACTTTCACGCGCCTTTGCACGGGCACCGCGCTCGCCGCGCTCCTGGCCGGGACGGCCAGCGCCGACATCCGCTTCTGGACGACCGAAGAGCAGCCCGAGCGCCTGGCCCAGCAGCAGAAGCTCGCCGAGGCCTTCAAGGCCGAGACCGGCATCGGGGTCGAGGTGATCCCGGTCACCGAGAGCGAACTCGGCACCCGGGCCACGGCGGCCTTCGCGGCGGGCGACCTTCCCGACGTGATCTATCACACGCTGCAATACGCGCTGCCCTGGGTCGAGGCGGGCATTCTCGATGCCGAGGCCGCGACGGAGGTGATCGAGAGCCTCGGGCCCGACACCTTCGCCCCCGGCGCGCTGAACTTCGCCAAGACCGAGGATGGCTGGGCGTCGGTGCCGGTCGATGGCTGGACGCAGATGGTCCTCTATCGCAAGGACCTCTTCGAGGAGAACGGTCTCGAGCCGCCGACATCCTACGCCAACGTGATCGCGGCGCTCGAAAAACTCCACAACCCGCCCGAGATGTTCGGCTTCGTCGCCGCCACCAAGGTCGATGAGAACTTCATGAGCCAGGTGCTGGAGCAGGTGTTCCTCGCCAATGGCGCGACGCCCGTGGGCCCCGACGGATTCACCGGCTTCGACGAGGCCAAGACCACCGAGGTGCTCGAGTTCTACAAGGCCATCGCCGAGGCGTCGCCTCCGGGCGAGCTGTTCTGGGAGCAGTCGCGCACGCTCTACTTCTCCGGCGATGCGGCGATGATCATCTGGTCGCCCTTTATCCTCGATGAGCTCGCGGGCCTGCGTGACAGCGCGCCGCCGACGATCAACGACGATCCGACCTCGCCCGAGCTCGCGTCGAAGACCGGCATCGTGACCAACTTCTCCGGTCCCTCGAACCCCGATGGCGCGGCCTGGGCCGACATTCGCTACTTCGGCATCACCGCCGATGCCGATATCGACGAGGCGCAGCAATTCGTCGAGTATTCGATGTCCACCGGCTACACCGAGACGCTCGCCATCGCGCCCGAGGGCAAGTTCCCGGTCCGCCGCGGCACCGCCGAGGACCCGGAAGCCTTCATCACCGCCTGGTCCGAGCTGCCGGTCGGCGTCGACCGCAAGGCGCCGCTCTCCGAGCTCTACGATCCGGCGATGATCGACGAGATCGTGGCGGGCCTCGACGTGGCGCAGCGCTGGGGCATCGCCGAGGGGCAGCTCGCGCTCTCCTCGAAGATGGTTAACAGCCAGGTCATCAACCGCGCCGTGCGCCAGTATATCGACGGCGACATCGATGCGGCGACCGCGGTCAAGCAGATGAACGACGAGCTGGCCGCCATCGAATGAGGCCGGCCCCGGGGCGCGGCCGCTAGTCGCGCGCGCCCCGGACCTCACGCTTCCAGGGGGAGGAGACCCATGACCGTTGCCGTACCGCCCAAGGGGCGGGGGCCGCTCGCGAAACGCGAAGCGCGCCTCGCCTGGGGCTTGCTTTTGCCCACCATCATCGTGGTGTCGCTGGTGGTGATCCTGCCGCTCCTGTCGATCTTCTGGATCTCCGTCAAACCCATCGGGCTGGCCGATCTGCGGCCGCCCGCACCCGTCGCCCGCGAGGCCTTGCGCGGCGACGGCGACGAGCTTCGCGTGCAATACCGGCTCAGGAACTCTTCCCAGCAAGAGGCCATCCGCGGCGTCACCCTGAGCGACACGCTGCCCAAGGGTCTCACCCTGCGCGAGGGCGATGACCGCTGCGAGGTCGACGGCGCGGCGATCTTCTGTGACCTCGGCGATCTGGAGGCGGGTGGTCGCGACGAGATCGAGCTCTTCGTCACCGCCGAGGGCGATCCCGAGCCACTCGGCGAGCTGGCCGAGGACAGCCCGCCCGCGCTGACCGGCACGGCGCCGAACATCCTGACGAATTTCGAGTTCACCTGGGAGAACTTCGCCCGCATCTTCGAAGGCGACGAGTTCTGGGGCGTCTTCGGCGTGACGCTCTTCTACACCGTCTTCGGCACGCTGGGCGCGCTTCTCTTCGGGCTCTTCGCGGCGCTGCTTCTGGATCACTCGTTCAAGGGGCAGGGGCTTCTCCGGGGGCTCTATCTCTTTCCCTACGTGGCCCCCGTCATCGCGGTGGCCTTCACCTGGATCATCCTCTTCGATCCGTTCTCGGGCTCGGCCAATGCGCTCCTGATCCGGATGGGCGTGACCGAGAGCGCGATCAACTTCTTCGGAGACCGCCCGCTGGCGCTGATCATGGTCACGGTCTTCGAGATCTGGCGCTACTTCCCGCTGTCGTTCCTGTTCATCCTGGCGCGGATGCAGTCGATCGACACCGACATGTACGAGGCCGCCGACATGGACGGCGCGTCGCCCTTCCAGAAGTTCTGGTTCCTGTCGCTGCCGCAGCTTCTGGGGATCCTGTCGGTGCTCTTCATTCTGCGCTTCATCTGGACCTTCAACAAGTTCGACGACATCTTCCTTCTGACCGGCGGCAACGCGGGCACCCGCACGCTCACCGTCAATGTCTACGAGCAGGCCTTCGCGCTGTCGAATATCGGCGCGGGCGCGGCGGTCGCCGTGGTGGTCTTCGGCTGCCTCCTCGTGTTCTCGGTCTTCTTCTTCAAGTTCATCAGCCGGGAGGAGGGACTATGAGCAGCCCCGCCAAAGGACCGGCCCGCACCCCCGCCGCGCTGTCGCGCGGGGGCTGGGCCAAGCCGCTCCAGCACGGTCTTGTCACCGCACCGCTCGTGGGCGTGCTCTGGCTCGCCATCACCGCGACCGCCGTGGCCGTCGCCTGCGCGTTTCTCTCCGGCGCGGCCTTCCGTCCTTCGGGCTGGCCGGTCCTGATCTTGGGGGCAGCGCTGGGCGTGAGCGCGCTCTGGCTGCCGCGCCTGCCGCTTCTGGCCGGATCGGCGGTCGTGGTGCTCGTGACGATGCTGCTCGGCGTGGGTCCGGTGGTCTCGGAGGTGCCGGGCGCGCTCAGCTTCTGGGTCGCCGCGCTCGCGACCGGTCTCGGCGCGGGAGAGGGTGTCCACCGCATGGTCGGCCAGCTCGCTCCGGCGCCCTTGACCCGGCACGAGTTCGAGGACGCGGTGATCCGCTTCCTGACCGGCTTCGGCTACGTGTTCTTCACCGCGATCGTCGCCATTCCCTTCTACGTCATGGTGATGACCAGCCTGAAGAACCAGCAGCAGCTGGTTCAGAACCCCTTGGATTTCAGTCTCGACCTGAGCCAGGGCTGGGGCCTCTTCTCGAGCTATTACGAGCTGATGACGCAGTTCAACTTCGGCTCCTATCTCTGGACGAGCTTCTACGTCTCGGTGCTGACCGTGCTCCTGACGCTGCTCTTCTCGATCCCCGGCGCCTATGCGGTCGCACGGCTCCGCTTCCGCGGCGCGGCGGTGTTCTCGCGCTCGATCCTGCTGATCTACATGGTGCCGATGATCGTTCTCGCCCTGCCGATCTACATCGGCTACTCGATGATCGGTCTGCGCAACACGATCTTCGGGATCGTGCTGATCTACCCGGTCACCACCATCCCCGTGGCGCTCTACATGCTCCAGGGCTACTTCCGCGGCCTGCCCGCGGAGGTCGAGGAGGCGGGCCTCATGGACGGGCTCTCGCGGCTTCAGGTGATCTGGAAGATCACCCTGCCGCTGTCGCTTCCCGCGCTCGCCTCGGTGTCGCTCTACGTCTTCATGATCGCCTGGAACGAGTTCCTCCTGGCCTTCATGCTGCTCGACGATCCCTCGAAATTCACGCTGACGCGCGGAGTGGCGATGCTCAACTCGTCCGAGATCCCGCGCCAGCACCTGATGGCCGGATCGGTGATCGCCACGGTGCCGATCATGGCGATCTTCCTCGGCCTCGAACGCTTCATGACCAAGGGCCTCACCGCAGGCTCGGTGAAAGGATGACCATGACCGATCTCGACGCGACCGCCCGGGAGATCCTGCGCGGCAACGACCGCGGCGGCTACACGATCCCGACCGCGGGGCTCTATCCCTTCCAGTGGAACTGGGACTCCGCTTTTGCCGCCTGGGGCTTCTCGACCTTCGACCCGGACCGCGCCTGGACCGAGCTCGAGACGCTGTTCTCGGCCCAGTGGGACACCGGCATGGTGCCGCATATCGTCTTTCACAAGGAAGACGACGGCTACTTCCCCGGACCGTCGGTCTGGGGCCCCGGCACGACGCCCGCATCCTCGGGGATCTCGCAGCCGCCCGTGGCCGCGATCCTGGCGCGCAAGATCCATGACAGCGTTGGCGGGACCGAGCGGCTCCGCGCGCTTTATCCGCGCATGCTGGCCTGGCACCGCTGGTGGCGCGACTGGCGCTGCCCCGAGGGCGTCGCCTGCGTCACCCACCCCTGGGAATCAGGCCGCGACAACTGCCCCGACTGGGATCCCGGCATGGCCAATGTCGACGGCTCCCAGGTCGGCACCTATACCCGCCGCGACACCGGGCATGTCGATGCCTCGATGCGGCCGGGCAAAGAGGATTACGACCGCTATATCGCCATGGTCCAGTTCGGACGGGCCTGCGGCTGGGATCAGAAGACCATCCTCGAGGACGGGCCATTTCTGATGGCCGATCCGGCGATCACCTTCATCCTCATCCGCGCGAACCGCGACCTTGCCGCCATCGCCGAGACTCTGGGCGAGGATCCGACCGAGCCGCTCGCCATGGCGGCCGAGATCGAGGCGGCGCTGCCGTCGATCTGGAACGACGAGTTGCAGGCCTATTGCGCCCGCGATGCGCGGACCGGCGAATTTGCCTCGGCCATCTCCTCGGGCGCGGCGCTGGGCCTTCTCGCAGGCGTCGAGAACGCCGCGATGGAAGAGAAGCTCGCCGCCATGTGGGACCGTGTCCGCTACGGCATCCCCTCGAACGATCCCGCCGCCGACAGCTTCGATCCGCGGCGCTACTGGCGCGGGCCGACCTGGCCCGTGGTCAACGCGCTCATCGCCATCGGGCTCACGAGCGCGGGGCGCAGCGCCGAGGAGCGGCGGCTCCGCAAGGAAACCGCCGAGCTGATCCGCTCGGGCGGCTTCTTCGAATATTTCGATCCGCTCGATGCCACGCCCTGTGGCGGCGACCGGTTCACCTGGACGGCGGCCATCTGGCTTGCCTGGGCCAACAGGGAGGATGCGTGATGGGCGCGATTGATCTCAGGAAGATCGAGAAATGGTATGGCGATCTGCAGGTGATCAAGGGCATCGACCTGCAGATCAACGAGGGCGAGTTCGTGGTCTTCGTCGGCCCCTCGGGCTGCGGCAAGTCCACGCTTCTGCGGATGATCGGCGGTCTCGAGGAGATCAGCCGCGGCACGCTCGAGATCGACGGCGCCGACGTGACGAGCGACCCGCCCTCGAAGCGCGGGCTCAGCATGGTGTTCCAGAGCTACGCGCTCTATCCGCATATGTCGGTGCGCGAGAACATGGGCTTTTCGCTCAAGACCGCGGGCGCGCCAAAATCCGAGATCGACGCCAAGGTCGACGAGGCCGCGCGGGTCCTGAAGCTCGAACCCTATCTCGACCGGCGTCCCAAGGCGCTCTCGGGCGGTCAGCGCCAGCGCGTCGCCATCGGGCGCTCGATCGTGCGCGATCCCACGGCGTTTCTCTTCGACGAGCCGCTCTCGAACCTCGATGCCGCGCTCCGGGTCGAGATGCGCTACGAGATCGCCAAGCTGCACAACGCGCTCGGGCGGACGATGATCTACGTGACCCATGACCAGGTCGAGGCGATGACGCTGGCCGATCGCATCGTGGTGCTGGAATACGGCACCATCGCGCAGGTCGGCACGCCGCGCGAGCTTTACCAGACGCCCGCGAACCTCTTCGTCGCGCAATTCATCGGCTCTCCGGCGATGAATATCGTCGATTGCGAGACCCGGGACGGGGCCGCGATCCTCTCCGGGGGCGGCCGCCATCCGGATGTGCCGGGCAAGGCGGTGAAATTGGGCGTCCGGCCCGAACACCTGGCGCTCTGCGAGCCGGGCGAGGGGCTGATTTCGGGGCAGGTCGAGGTGTCCGAGTATCTCGGGGCCGACACGTTCCTGGTGATCGACGCAGGCGCCGATGGACGTATCACCGCCCGCACTGGGGCCGAGGCCACGGTCCGGCCCGGCGACCGGGTGGGGCTGGTCCCGGATGGTCCGGTTCATCTCTTCGACGAGAAGGGGCTGGCGCTGCGCTGAGCGCAGGCTTGAAAGACTTCGGCAGAGTCCCGGCGACGGGGCTTTGCCCCTGGTCCACCCGACACCGATCCGCGCGCTAAGGAATACGCCCGCGCATGGATATCGTCCCGCCACGCGCTAAAGATAGAGGCATGACGCGCCTCGTTCTCCTTCTCGCCTGTCTTCTCCTCCTGCCGCTCGGTCCCGCGATGGCCCAGGAGCCGGACGCCTCGGGCGAGCCCGCCCGGGTTCTCTCGGTCGAGAACCCGCCCTCGGACACGGCCATCGCCGACAGGTTGCGCGCCATCATCGCGGCCCTGGGACATGACGAGATCACCGTCTCGGTCGATGCGGGCGTCGTCACGCTGACCGGCGCGGTGGCGGATCCGGGCGTCAGCCAGGACGTGGCCGGGATCGCCGAGCGGCTCGAAGGGGTCGTCGCGGTCACCGATGCGCTGTCCGCGTCGGACGACATCGCGCAGCAGATCAATCCCGCCTTCGACCGTTTCCGCGCCCGCGCCGACCAGTTCGTCGCCCGCTTGCCGCTCCTGTTGCTCGCGCTCGTGGCCTTCGCGGCCATTTTGGCGCTGGGCTTCTGGGGCGCGCGGCTGACCGTCTGGGATCGTCTCGCGCCCAACGCCTTCATCGCGGGCATCTACCGGCAGGCCTTCCGGGTCGCCAGCGGCATCGTGGGCATCGTTGTTGCGCTCGATCTTCTCGGCGCGGCGGCGCTTCTCGGGACCATCCTCGGCGCGGCGGGGATCGTCGGTCTCGCCATCGGTTTCGCGGTCCGCGACACGGTCGAGAATTTCGTGGCCTCGATCATGCTGAGCCTCCGTCAGCCGTTCCGGCCGAACGACCTTGTCGAGATCGAGGGCGATATCGGCCGGGTCATCCGCCTGACCTCGCGCGCGACGATCCTTCTGTCGCTCGACGGCAACCACATCCGCATCCCGAACGCCTCGGTCTTCAAGGGCCGGATCGTGAACTACACCCAGAACCCCGCGCGACGCTTCGTCTTCGATATTGGCATCGACCCCGACGCGGATCTCGAAGCGACGCGGGTGCTGGCGCAGGCGGCGCTCAAGGCCCAGCCCTTCGTTCTCGACGACCCCGAGGAGCTGGTCTGGATCGAGAACATCACCGAATCCGGCGCGATCCTGCGGGTGACCGGCTGGATCGACCAGAACGCGACCGGGTTCGCCACGGCCCGCGGCGATGCCATCCGGCTGGTGAAGGCCGCGATCGAGGATGCCGGCGTCGCGATCCCCGACACGACCTACCGAATCCGTCTCGAGGGGGCCGGACCCTTGCCGGAGGTGGCTGCGAAGGCCCCGTCGCCTTCGACACCGAAGCCCTCGCCGAAGGTCGAGCAAAGCTCCGGTTCGGCGCATCAGTCCGAGGAAAAGGCGCTGATCCCGCTCGTCGCCGCCGAGCGGCAGGACGCCGACGATCTTCTGGCCCGGGACGCGCCGCGCGAATAGGTCGCGACGGGTTACGGACGAGGCTGGGGCGGTCTCAGATCGCGAGCCGGGCCATCTGAAGCGAGACGATGAGGATCGTGATCCCGGCGGCGATCTCGAGCGGCGGCAGGATCTGACCGGCCCGCGCCGCACCGGACAGCGAGAAGAGCGCGCTTTCCCGCAGGAAAACGCTGCTCATCGCAACGAGGATGGTGAGCGCGGCGGTGCCCGTCGACATGGCGATGGCCCCGAGGATACCGGCACCCAGGATATCCATGTGCCAGGTCAGCACCAGAAGGAGGATCGCACCCGAGCAGGGCCGGATCGCGATCCCGCCGATCAGCGCCGCCGCGTCCCTGATCCCGCCGGCCTCGCGGATCTCCTCGGCGCTCGGTCCGTGGCGGTGGCCGCAGCCCGATCCGCAGCTGTGATCGTGGTGGTGGTGGTCATGGGATGGCGCCGAGCGGAGACGCCAGAGCCTCCGCGCGCCGCGGGCCGCGATCCAGAGACCGATCAGGCCGATGGCCAAGGCGCTGAGCGGCAGCATGACGGTCTCGGCCACGCCGGTCAACTGCGCCCGGGTCCATCCGAGCACCGTCAGGCCCGCCAAGACCAGCACGATCGCGGTCGCGGCTTGTCCGAGCGAGGCGAGAAGCGAGATCACCGACAAACGCACGAGCGGAACGGCGTTGCTGACGCCGTATCCCCCGATCAGGAACTTGCCGTGGCCGGGGCCGAGCGCGTGGAAAAACCCGTAGGCGAAGCAGAGGCCGACCAGCGCCGCGGTTGCCCCGGGCTCGCCCGCCCGGAGCGCGCGAAGGCCGCCCGCAAGCGCGTTCTGGAACTCGCGCTGCCAGCCCGCGGCCCAGCGCGCGACATCCTGGTCGAGGCCGCTCGCGAAGGCCCAGACGGCCGCGACGGCCAGAAGCGCCAGCGGGATCAGGAGGAGGCGGCGCATGTCAGCAGGAAGCGGTCGGCGAAGAGCACGCCGATATCGGGAAGCTCCACGGCCTCGAACGTGTCGGAGCTTTCGTCGATCTCGGCAAGTTTTGCGCCATATTCGGCGGTTGCGGCCTCGCGGTCGGCGGTTTCGCGGTTGAGGCGGCAATCCTCGCGCCCGGAGATGCCGGGTGTCCCGGGCACGTCATAGGCCACGAAATAGGTCGGATCGTAGGCCTGCGCGGTCACCGCGCCTTGCGAGACGTCGAGAGGCGCGACCAAGGGGCGGACATGCGAGGTCACGACCCGCCCGGCCTCGTAGCGGACCCGGTGGTCCACCGGGGCGCTAAGCATCACGGCCTCGCCGTCCTGGGCGATGGTGAAATCGCCGGGAAAGCCCGAGGCCCAGTCGACATCCTGGCCGGCAAAGGCGTCGAGCGCGGATTGCTCGGGGCTGCCGTCGCCATCGGCGTCGAGACCGCTCTCCTCGATCATCATCAGCGAGTAGAACTCGTCATAGGCCCAGTCGATGCGCACGGCTTCGAGCGCTCCGTCGGCGTCGAAGATCAGCTCGAACGCGGTGTCGATGAAGACATGGGGATGCGCCCCGGCGGCTCCGGGCAGGACCGTTGCAAAGGCGAAAGCGTGGAGCAGGGCGCGAGGGAGCATGCGCGGTATTAGAGGCGGGCAGGGCGGAGATGCAAGATCCGGCGCTGTCTTGCGCGATTTCCCGCGAGCGCCTTCCGGCGCGGATCGGTCGCGTTCCGACCGGAGGCCAGCGGTGTCGATTCTGACTTCAGGGATTCTGACGCGCCCCGAAGGAGAACCGGGGCCGCGTGGGCAGCCCCGGTCTGTGCCTCAGGCGGCTTCCTCGGCCTCGGGTGCGAAGCGGCCGTAGAAGCTCTGGCCCTTGTCGGCCATCTCGCGCAGGAGCGCCGGGCAGTCGAAGCGCGCTCCGTGCTTGGCGGAAAGCTGGTCGCAGCGCTCCGCCGCGAAGGCCGCGCCCAGCATGTCGAGCCAGGACAGCGGTCCGCCCGACCAGGGCGCGAAGCCCCAGCCCAGGATCGCGCCGACATCGCCTTCGCGGATGTCCATGAGCACGCCATCCTCGAGCGCGCGCACCGCTTCCAGAGCCTGGGCGAAGAGAAGACGGTGCTGCACCTCGATCACGTCGGGCTGCTCGTCGGCCACCGGATACTTGTCGCCGAGCCCGTCCCAGAGCCCCTGACGCTTGCCGTTCTCGTCATAGGCGTAGAACCCGGCCTTGGACTTGCGGCCGAGCCTCCCGGCATCCTCCATCCAGAAGATCACCTCGTCCACCGCCTCGTCGGCATAGGCGTCGCCCATCGCCGCCTTGGTGGCGCGGGCGATCTTGGCGCCGAGGTCGATCGAGGTCTCGTCCACAAGTTGCAGCGGTCCGAGCGGCATGCCGATGTTCTTGGCCGCGTTCTCGACCAGCGCGGGCTCGACGCCCTCGGCCACCATGCGGATGCCCTCGTTGATATAGGGGATGATGCAGCGGTTGGCGTAGAAGAAGCGGGCGTCGTTCACCACGATCGGGGTCTTGCGGATCTGGCGCACGTAATCGAGCGCCTTGGCCACCGCGCGGTCGCCGGTCTCCTTGCCCTTGATGATCTCGACCAGCATCATCTTCTCGACCGGCGAGAAGAAATGGATGCCGATATACTGCTCGGGCCGCTTCGAGGCCCGGGCGAGATCCGAGATCGGCAGGGTCGAGGTGTTGGTCGCGAAGATGCAGTCCTCGCCGATCACCTCTTCGACCTTGGCGGTCACCTCGGCCTTGATCTTCGGATCCTCGAAGACCGCCTCGATGATCAGGTCGCAGCCCTCGAGCGCGGCGTAGTCGGTGGTCGCCGTGATCAGCGCGAGCGTGCGCTCCTTCTTGTCCTCGGTCGCCTTCTTCTTCTTGATGCCCGCATCCATGTAGGCCTCGGTATAGGCGCGGCCCTTGTCGGCGGCCTCCTGCTTCTGGTCGATCAGCACGACCTCGATCCCGGCAATGGCCGACACGAGCGCGATGCCCGCGCCCATCATGCCAGCGCCGAGGACGCCGACCTTCTTGACCGTCTGGTCCGAGACGCCCTCGGGACGCACGGCGCCCTTCTCGAGCTTGCCCTTATTGATGAAGAGCGACCGGATCATAGCCGAGGAGGAGGGGTTCATCAGCACGTTCACGAAGTGCCGCGCCTCGATCTTGAGCGCGGTGTCGAAGGGCACCATCGCGCCTTCATAGACCGCCGAGAGCAGCGCCTTGGCCGCCGGGTAGACGCCCTTGGTGTTGGCGTTGACCATCGCCGAGGCGCCGACGAAGGTCATGAAGCCCGCCGGGTGGTAGGGCGCGCCGCCGGGGATCTTGTAGCCCTTCTCGTCCCAGGGCTTCACGATGTCCTTGTCGGTCGCGTTCAAGACCCACTCGTGTGCCGCGCCGACCGGGTCGGCCACGACCTCGTCCACCAGACCGGCCTTCTGCGCCTTGATCGGATCGGAAAGCTTGCCTTCGAGAAGGAAGGGCGAGGCCGCCATCGCGCCCATCTTGCGCATGAGCCGCGTGGTGCCGCCCGCGCCGGGGAAGATGCCGACCATGATCTCCGGAAGGCCGATCTTGGCCTTGGGGTCTGGGGTCACGAAGATGCGGTGACAGGCCAGCGGGATCTCGAGGCCGATGCCGAGCGCGGTGCCGGGCAGGGCGGCGGCGATGGGCTTGCCGCCCTTGTTGGTCTTCGGATCCATGCCCGCCCGCTCGATCTTCCGGAGCGCGCCATGCATCTGCATGATCCCGTCGAAGAGACCCCGCGCCGGCTCGTCGCCCGCGTCTTCCTTCATCCGCGCAAGGACGTTCAGGTCCATGCCGGCGGCGAAGCTGTCCTTGCCCGAGGTGATCACGGCGCCCTTGATGTCGTCATTCGACAGCACCTCGTCGATCATCCCGTCGAGCGCGCGCAGCGCGTCCATCGACAGGACGTTCATGCTCTTTCCGGGGCAATCCCAGGTGATGATGGCGACGCCGTCGGCGCCGGTCTCCATGGTGAAATCGCTCATCTCTCTAATCTCCTCTCGCGACCCGGTCGGGCCGCCTGTCCTTGTCTCGACGCGGGTCGCCTCAGCCGAGGGGCGAGCCATCCTTGCGCGTCAGGGTTTTCACGAAGTTCCGCTTTGTCAGGATCTTGTCTTCGGTGGTGTAGGTGACGGTGTCGTCCGGGCTGCGCGTGCCGACCACGAGGTATCGGCAGGGCGCGTCCGAGCGGTTCTCGATCCGGTGGCCATTGGCGACGCCCTTGGGCCAGGCGCAGCAATCGCCGGGATAGAGCGGCGCTTCGCCCGCATCCTCGACCAGCACCGCCTCGCCCGAGAGCATGTAGAGAAGCTCGTCCTCGTCCGAATGCCAGTGCCGGTCCGACGAGCTCGATCCGGGCGCCAACTCTTCGATCAGCGCGCCGAACTGCGTGAGCCCGCCGGCCTCCGACAGGCGCCAGGCGGTGTAGTCGCCCAGCCGGTCCCCGGGCTCTGCCCGGGTGATCGTCACGCTGTCCGGATCGAGCTTTGCCACGCTGACCTCACACGCGCTCGAGAATGGTCGCGGCCCCCATGCCCGAGGCGACACAGAGCGTGGCCAGACCGGTTTCGCGGTCCGCGCGCTCCATCTCGTCCAAGAGCGTGCCGATGATGATCGCGCCCGAGGCCCCCAGCGGGTGACCCATCGCGATGGCGCCGCCATTGACGTTGAGCTTGCCGTGATCGACGCCAAAGGCCTGCATGAAGCGCAGCACCACCGAGGAGAACGCCTCGTTGACCTCGAAGAGATCGATATCGCCGATCTTCATGCCGCTGTCGGCGAGGATCTTCTCGGTCACCGGAACCGGGCCGGTCAGCATGATCGTCGGATCGGTGCCGATCTTGGCGGTGGCGCGGATGCGCGCGCGCGGCTTCAGGCCGTGACGCTCGCCCCATTCCTTGGACGCCACCAAGACGCCCGCGGCGCCGTCGACGATGCCCGAGGAGTTCCCGGCATGGTGGATGTGGTTGATCCGTTCCAGATGCGGGTACTTGATCAGCGCCACCTTGTCGAAGCCGGGCATGACCTCGCCCTGGTCCTTGAACGAGGGCTTCAGCGCGCCGAGCGCCTGCATGTCGGTCTCGGGGCGCATGTATTCGTCGCGCTCGAGGATCGGCAGGCCGTTGATGTCGCGCACCACATGGATCGACTTCTCGAACCGGTTGTCGGCCCAGGCCGCGGCGGCGCGCTTCTGGCTTTCGACCGCGAAGGCGTCGGCGTCGTCGCGCGAGATGCCGTATTCGGTGGCGATGATGTCGGCCGAGATGCCCTGCGGCACGAAATAGCGCTCCATCGCGACCGACGGATCGACCGCGACGGCGGCGCCGTCCGAGCCCATGGCGACGCGGCTCATCATCTCGACGCCGCCCGCGATATAGGCCTCGCCGCCGCCGCCCCGGACCTGGTTCGCCGCGAGGTTCACGGCTTCCATGCCGGAGGCACAGAAGCGGTTGATCGAGAGGCCCGGAATGCGCTCGTCGAGATCGGAGGCGAGGACCGCGGTGCGCGCAAGGCAGCCGCCCTGTTCGCCGACCTGCGTGGCATTGCCCCAGATCACGTCCTCGACCGCATGGCCCTCGAGCCCGTTGCGGGCCTTGAGACCGTTCAGGATCTCGGCCGAGAGCCGCACGCTCGTCACCTCGTGCAGGCTGCCGTCCTTGCGGCCCTTGCCGCGCGGCGTGCGGATGGCGTCGTAGATATAGGCGTCGGTCATGTCGTCTCCTTCCTCAGGCCCGGTCGGCGGGGGAGCCGGGCATCAGCTCGTAGGGGTGTTTCCAGCCGGGCTGCTGCGAGAGCCGCGTCAGCCAGGCGTCGATATGGGGCCAGTCCTTGCGGTCGAAGCCGAAGGGTTCCGGGTAGTAGAGGTAGCCGCAGCAGGAGAGATCCGCATTCGTGACGCTGCGGCCAACGATCCAGTCACGTCCCGTCAGATGCTGGTCGAGCACCTTGTAGGCGGCATTGAGCCGGCCCTGCATGAACTCGATCACCGGCTGCGGGCGCTTCTCCTCGGGCAGGAAATTCATCAGGAAGCGGGTCATGCCCGCCTGGCTCGAGAGCTTGTGGTTGTCCCAGAACATCCAGCGTAGAACGTCGCGGCGCTCGGCCGCGTCGGCGCCGCCGAACCGGCCGGTCTTCTCGGTCACGTAGGTCTGGATCACCCCGGACTGGGTGAGGCGCAAATCGCCGTCGACCATGACCGGCACTTCGCCCATCGCGTTCAGATCGCGGCGATACGCGTCGGTGCGGGTCGCGCCGTTGAAGAAATCGACGAACACGGGCACCCAGTCGAGACCGGAAAACTCCAGCGCCAGCGCCGCCTTGTAGGCGTTGCCGCTCTCGCCGAAGCAGTGAAGCTGGATGGTCATGAGCGCCTGCCTTTCGTTGCGGGATTTGGGTCGCGTCGGGATGCGTATTTGGAAAAAGAAGAAACGCAGAGAGGGCGCGGCTGGTAACCGAGGATTAATGCGCCGCCATTTAGGCTGGTTCCGCGGTACAGGCTGGCGAGCCGATGACCGCAAAAGGAGAAGCGGCGCGCCGCCCGGTCACAGGGTAAATCCCGCGACGGCCCGGCATCGTGCGCACGTATCGGGGCAGGCCGGGACGCGACCCGTTGGGCGCACCCCGGTGCTGCTTCTTCTTTTTCCAAATACGCAGCACGCGCTCTGCCCTGGGCACGGCGCCGGGCAAAAGCGGTCGCGGTTCGGGTTGCCTGTCGCATCGCTCCTCCCAAAGCGCCGCGCGTCGTCTCAGCGCTTGCGGCTGTCGAGCTCGGCATTGAAGAGCCGCAGCCGGTGTCCCAGCGCCTCGTCATCGGTGACGCTGTCGAAATGTTCGAAAAGAAAGCTCAGCGCCTCGCCCTCGTCGAGACCCGCCTCCGCCGCGAAGCGCTTGAGGCGGCGGTAGCCGTCCTCGGTCATCGCGACGGGAAATCGGCGGGTCAGGCGGAAGCGTTTCGGCATGGGCTCTCTCTTCGGACAGGGTGGGGTGCGCGGTCTCCCGCGCACCTTCCGCTCAGAAGTTGGCCGCGTCCAGTTCCATCACCGGCTCGGCACCCGACTCGATGCGCTTGAGATGCATCCCGGTCGCGGGCAGCTGGCGCGCCATGTAGTAGCGTCCGGTGGCGATCTTGGTGCGGTAGAAAGCTTCGTCCGATGCGCCGGCCTCCAGCGACTTCCGCGCCGCGCGCGCCATCTGCGCCCACATCAGGCCAAGGCAGACATGGCCGAAGAGGTGCAGGAAGTCGTAGCTGCCCGAGAGCGCCGCGTTGGGGTTCTTCATGCCTTGCTGCATGAAGAACATCCCCGCCGCCTGCAGGTCCTTCGACGCGGCCTTCAGCGGTTCGCGGAAATCGCGGTCGAACGCCTCGTCCTCGCCTTTGGTCTCGGCGATGAAGGTTTTCACCAGCTCGAAGAAGGCCATCACATGCTTGCCGCCATCGGCGCCGAGCTTGCGGCCCACGAGGTCGAGCGACTGGATGCCGTTGGTGCCCTCGTAAATCATGGTGATCCGGGCGTCGCGGACGAACTGCTCCAGACCCCATTCGGTGGTGAAGCCCGAGCCGCCGAGCGTCTGCTGCGCGAGCACCGTGGTCTCGAAGCCCTTGTCGGTCAGGAAGCCCTTGATGACCGGCGTCAGGAGCGAGATCAGGCCTTCGGCCGCGGCATCCTCGTTGCGATGCGCGCGGTCGATCATCATCGCGCCCCAGAAGGCGAAGGCGCGGGCGCCCTCGATGAAGCTCTTCTGGTGCAGGAGGTTCCGACGCACGTCGGGATGCACGATGATCGGGTCGGCGGGCTTGTCGGGTGCCGCGACGCCGGTGACGGCCCGGCCCTGCAGGCGCTCCTGGGCGAAGGCCAGCGCGTTCTGATAGGCGACGACGCCCTGCGCGTAGCCCTGGAGGCCGACGCCCAGACGGGCTTCGTTCATCATCGTGAACATCGCGCGCATGCCCTTGTGCAGCTCGCCCACGAGGAAGCCCTTGGCGCCGTCATAGTTCATCACGCAGGTGGCGTTGCCGTGGATGCCCATCTTGCTCTCGAGGCCGCCGCAGGACACCGCGTTGCGGTCGCCGAGGCTGCCATCCTCGTTCACCATGAATTTCGGCACGATGAAGAGGGAGATGCCCTTCACGCCCTCGGGGCCGCCGGGGACCTTGGCGAGCACCAGGTGGATGATGTTCTTCGACAGGTCATGCTCGCCCGCCGAGATCCAGATCTTCGAGCCGGTGATGGCGTAAGAGCCGTCGTCCTGCGGCTCGGCCTTGGTGCGGATGAGGCCCAGATCGGTGCCGCAATGGGGCTCGGTCAGGTTCATGGTGCCCGACCATTCGCCGTCGATCATCTTCGGCAGGTAGACGGCCTTGAGCTCGTCGGAGGCATGCGCATGGATCGCCGAATAGGCGCCGTGGGTCAGGCCCTGGTACATGTTGAAGGCCATGTTCGAGCTGACGAACATCTCGCCGGTGGCGCAGTTCATCAGGTAGGGCATGCCCTGGCCGCCATATTCGGGATCGGCATCGAGGCCCATCCAGCCGCCTGCGCGCATCTGCTCGTAGGCGTCGTCGAAGCCCTCGGGCGTGCGGACGACGCCGTTCTCGAGCGAGCACCCCTGTTCGTCGCCGACCTTGTTCAGCGGCGCCAGCACCTGCTCGGAGAGCTTGCCGGCCTCTTCGAGGATCGCCTGAGTGGTCTCGCGGTCGAGCTCGTCATAGCCGGGGATGTCGGTCTCGGCGATCTTGAGAAGATCGTGCAGAACGAACTGCATGTCCTTCACGGGGGCATTGTAGATCGGCATGTCGGGGGTCCTCCTGGGATTATTCTGCGGCGTTCTGGGTCTCGGCGGGGGCGTTCAGGATACGCTCGACCCAGGCGATCTGATCCTCAAGCTCGGAGATCGCGGAATTGAGCTCGTCGCGCTGGGCGATCATCTCGCCGAGCCGGTCCTTGGCCATGTCGTAGGTACGGGCGAGCTGCGTGCGCTGCTGGTCGCCCATGTGGTAGAGATCGAGCAGCTGGCGGATGTCCTCGAGGCTGAAGCCGAAGCGCTTGCCGCGCAGGATCAGCGTCAGCCGGGCGCGGTCGCGCCGGGTGAAGAGACGGCGCTGGCCCCGGCGGATCGGGAACAGCAATTCCTTCTGCTCGTAGAAGCGCAGCGTGCGCGGCGTGACGTCGAACGCATCGCACATTTCGCGGATGCTCAACGTCTCTTCGGTCTGGTCAGTCATGTCGGTCATGTCGGTCATGTCATCAAGCCCTCATCGCGGATGCGCTGCATGTCCGCGCTGCAGGGTCGATTTACAAGAATGGATTACGTTTACGTAACTCATACGTCGCGTCACTTTTGCGCTGACGTAAGATCACCCAAGCTGACGCAGGGTCATCGGTAATTTTCTGACGCGGAAAAGCCGGTCGGGGAGGGCGCTCGCGGTGCCCGGAGATCACTCTCCGAGGGTGGTGGCGACCTCTTCACGGAGCTTCGAGAGCTCGTCCATCGCCGCGTCGAGCTGGCGGCGCTGCTCGCGCAGCTCGTCCATCTGGCGGTCGGCAAGCTCGATCCACGCCCGCATCTGGGCCTCGTTGCCCTCGTGCTCGTAGATCAGCAGCCACTGGCGAATATCCTCGAGCTGGAAGCCAAACTTGCGGCCCCTGAGGATCAGGGTCATCCGCGCCACCTCGCGCGGGCCGTACCAGCGCGCGCGCCCGTCGCGCTCCGGTTGCAGAAGCTCGATATACTCGTAATACCGCAGGGTTCTCGGAGTGACGTCGAACTTGGCGCACATCTCCTTGAAGCTGAGGCGTCGCTCACTCATGGGGGTGTCCTCCGCAGGGGCCTGACACAGACAATAGGCTGGGCTCCGGGCGTCGGCAACACCGCCCGGCTTGCACCCGTCCGGCAGCCGGGCGCATAAAGGCGCCGAACAATGCAGGAGGTGCCGATGGCCGCCGACAAGACCCGGATCGCGGAGCAGTTCATCCAGTCGATCCCCCACGCCCGGGCCCTCGGCATGTCGATCGAGGAGATCGGCGACGGGTACGCGCGGATCGCGATGCCCTACGATCCGCGCCTGATCGGCGATCCGCAGACGGGCGTGATCCATGGCGGCGCGGTCTCGGCGCTGATGGACACCTGCGGCGGGGCCTGCGTGATGAGCCATCCCGACGCGCCGGGCGGCACCGCCACGATCGACCTGCGCATCGACTACATGCGCGCGGCCCGGCCTGGCCAGACGATCCTCGCCGAGGCGCGCTGCACCCATATCACCCGCACCGTCGCCTTCGTGCGCGCCACCGCCTTCGACGACGACCGCGAAAATCCGGTCGCCACCGCGACCGGCGCCTTCACCGTGGAGCAGCCGCGATGAGCCGTCCGACCCCGGAACCCGTCGCCGTCGTCAAGCAACGCCGCGACGCCGCGCTGCGCGCCCTGGCCGAGGGCGTGCCCTATATCGCCTTCATGGGCATCCAGTTCGATCGCCGGGGCGACGAGCTGACCGCCGTTCTGCCGTTTCGCGACGACCTGATCGGCAATCCGATCCTGCCCGCGATCCATGGCGGGGTGACGGCGGCCTTTCTCGAGGTCACGGCGCTGGTGTCGCTGAGCTACCAGTGGCTCTGGGAGGATATCGAGTCGGGCGCGCTGGAACTGGCCTCGCTCGAGGCCGGAAAGCTGCCGCGCCTGCCGAAGACCATCGACTTCACCACCGATTACCTCCGCTCGGGCCTGCCGCGCGATGCCTATGCGCGCGCGCATGTCACCCGCTCGGGCCGCCGCTACGCCAGCGTCAAGGTCACGGCGTGGCAGGACAACCGCGACCGGCCCATCGCCGAGGCCTCGGCGCATTTCCTGATGCCGTCGCGCGACCAGTAACCGCGTGAGCCAGCCCGTCACCCACCGCCGGGTGCTCGCCATCGCGCTGCCGGTGGTGCTGAGCCACGCCACGGTGCCGATCCTCGGCATCGTCGATACCGGCGTGGTCGGGCAGCTGGGCGAGGCCGCGCCCATCGCCGCCGTCGGCCTCGGCTCGGTGATCCTGACGGCGATCTACTGGGTGTTCGGTTTCCTGCGGATGGGCACGACCGGGCTCGCGGCGCAGGCGCGGGGCGAGGGCAACCGTGCCGAGGTCGCCGCGATCCTGACGCGGGTCATCCTGATCGGTCTCGCCGCGGGACTCGCGCTGATCGCGCTGCAGACGCTCCTCTTTCGCGCGGCCTTCGCGGTCTCGCCCGCGAGCGACGAGGTCGAGGGGCTGGCCCGCGCCTACATGACCATCCGCGTCTGGTCCGCGCCCGCGGCCATCGCGCTTTACGGCATCATCGGCTGGCTGATCGCCGCCGAGCGCACCCGCGCGGTGCTTGTCCTGCAGCTCTGGATGAACGGGCTGAACATGGGGCTCGACCTGTGGTTCGTCCTCGGGCTCGACTGGGGGATCGAGGGTGTCGCCGCGGCCACCTTCCTTGCCGAGTGGACGGCGCTGGCGCTCGGCCTCTGGCTCTGCCGGAGCGCCTTCCGGCACCCGTCCTGGCGGGACTGGCCGCGCGTCATGGACCGGGTGCGGCTGATCCGCATGGCGCAGGTGAACGGCGACATCCTGATCCGCACCGCCGCGCTGCAGTCGATCTTCCTGTCCTTCATGATGTTCGGCGCGCGCTTCGGCGACGTGTCGCTGGCGGCGAACCAGATCCTGCTGCAATTCCTCTACGTGACCGGCTACGCGCTCGACGGCTTCGCCTTTGCCGCCGAGGCGCTGGTCGGCGGTGCGATCGGCGCCCGCGACCGTGCCGCGCTCCGCCGCTCGGCGCTTCTGACCTCGGGCTGGGGGCTCGCCTGCAATCTCCTCTTGAGCCTCAGCTTTCTGCTCTTCGGGCCGCTCGCCATCGAGATCATGTCCGAGGCCCGGGAGGTGAACGCCGCCGCGCGCGCCTTCCTGCCCTGGATGGTGATCGCGCCCTTGGCGGGGCTCGCGTCCTGGATGCTCGACGGCATCTTCATCGGCGCCACGCGCACCGGCGACATGCGCAACATGATGATCCTCTCGGCCATCGCCTATTTCGCGACCGCCGCGCTCCTGATGCCGCTTTACGGCAATCACGGGCTCTGGGCGGCGCTGATCCTGAGCTTTCTCTATCGCGGCGCGCTTCTCGGCTGGCGCTACCCGGCGCTCGAACGCGCGGCGGGACCGGCCTGAGATCAGAGCGTCGCGAGCGCGCGGGCAAAGACCGCCTGGTCGATATTGCCGCCCGACACCGTGACGATCACATCATCGCCCTCGATCCGATCGCCGTGAAAGAGCGCCGCCGCGAGCGCCACCGCGCCACCGGGTTCGGCGACGATCTTCAGCCGCTGCCAGGCAAGCGCCACGGCGCGCAGCGCGTCCTCGTCCGAGACGACAAGCCCGGGACCGGCGAGGCGCGAAAGGATGGGAAAGGTCAGCTCGCCGGGGGAGGGCGTGAGGATCGCATCGCAGAGCGATCCGGTCGTCTTTGCATTGCGTTCCCGCGTGCCGCTGGCGAGCGACCGGGCGACATCGTCGAACCCCTCCGGCTCGACCGTGCGCAGGCGCAAACCCGGAGCGTCCGCTTCGAGCGCCAGCGCGATCCCGGCCGAGAGCCCACCACCGCCGCAGCAGACCAGGACATCGGCCTCCGCGATCCCCAGCGCCGCCGTCTGGTCCGCGATCTCCAGCCCGCAGCTCGCCTGGCCCGCGATCACCTGCGGATCGTCATAGGGCTTCACCAGCGCAAGGCCCCGCTCGGCGGCAAGCCGCGCGCCGATCGCCTCGCGGTCCTCCGAGGTCCGGTCGTAGAGAACGACCTCGGCTCCGAGCGCCCGGGTATTGGCGATCTTCAGGGCGGGCGCGTCCGTGGGCATCACGATCACCGACGGAACACCCAGCCGCCGCGCGGCCTCGGCCACGCCTTGCGCATGATTGCCCGAGGAATAGGCGAGGATGCCCCGGGCGCGGGTCTCCTCGTCGAGGGCGGTCAGGGCCGACCATGCGCCGCGGAACTTGAAGCTGCCGGTATGCTGGAGACATTCGGCCTTCACATGCACTCGCCGTCCCGCGATCTCGTCGAGAAAGGGCGAGGACAGGAGCGGGGTGCGGCGGACCACGCCGTCAAGCCGCTCCGCCGCCCTGCGGACCGTGGCGATATCCACCGCGCCGGTCCTTCTCAGCGCATCAGGGCGAGCCAGCGCTGGAGCGCGTCCAGCGCCTCGGGCTCGTCGAGGAAGGGGATGTGGCCGCGGTCGGGAACGGTCGCCGCGATCATGTCGGGACGGCGTGCCTGCATCGCGGCGAAGGTCGCCTCGCTCAGAAGGTTCGAATTGGCCCCGCGAATGGTGCAGAGCGGCAGCTCGGCCAGCGCATCGAAGAGCGGCCAGAGATCCGGCGCGGGCTGCGCCCCGGCCTCGAGCACAGCATCGCGGAGCTTCGGATCGTAGGGGATGACGAGCCCGTCCTGTCCCTCGCGGTAGAGCTTCCGCGCTTCCTCGTCCCAGCGCTCGGGCGGGACATTGGCGAAGCCGGGCAGGCGCGCGCCACCCCCGGCGGCCTCTTCATAGCTTTTCCACGGTGGGTTCTTGCCGATGTAGTCGCGGATCACCTTGAGACCGGCCTCGGCGATCTCGGGGCCGATATCGTTCAGCGCCACGCCCATCAGCCGGTCCTTGACCGTCGCCGCCAGCACCATCGAGATCAGGCCGCCGCGCGAGGTCCCGAGCACCGCCGCGCGCTCGAGCCCGAGATGGTTCAGAAGCTCCACCGCGTCGCGGCCCTCGACCGGGATGGTGTAGGTGCCGTGATCGCCCCAGTCCGACTGGCCGCGCCCGCGATAGTCGAGCCGGATCAGCCGGACTCCTGAGAGATGCGGCGCGACATATTCGAAATCCCGCCCGTCGCGGGTGAGACCGGCCAGGCAGAGAAGCGGCAGGCCGGTGCCCTCGTCGGTGTAATGCAGCGACAGGCCATCGGAGGTGGTGAAATTGGGCATCAGGACGCGATCTCCGGAATGGCGGTGAGGTCTGTGAGCTGGTGATGCGGCCGGGCGGGCATCCGGTCGACCGGCTCGCCCGCGCGATTGACCCAGGCGGTGGTGAAGCCGTAGCCCGCGGCCCCCGCCGCGTCCCAACCGTTCGAGGAGACGAAGAGCACCTCGTCGCGGGCGCAGCCGAAACGCGCCTCCACCAGATCGTAGACCGCCGAGGCCGGTTTGAAGATGCCGCAGTCCTCGACCGAGAGCACGTCGTCCAGAAGCTCGCCCAGCCCGGCCGACGAGACCGCGCCGTCGAGCATCTCGGGATTGCCGTTCGACAGGATCGCGCAGGTCTTGCCCGCGTCCTTCAGCGCGGTCAGCATCCCCGGCACCTCCGGGTAGGCCTCGAGCTCCCAGTAAAGCGCCAGGAGCCGTTCGCGCAGCTCCGCGTCGCCGTCGAGGCCCTGGTTTTCCAAGGCCCAGTCGAGTCCGTCCTTGGTGACCTCCCAGAACGTCGTGTGATCGCCGGTGACCGCGCGGAGCCAGGTGTATTGCAGCTGCTTCAGCCGCCAGTCCTGCGAGAGCGCGGCCAGTTTGTCGGCCAGCGCCTCGCGGCCCGGTTCCGAGGCGGCGGTGCGGGCGGCCGAAGAGACGTCAAAGAGCGTGCCATAGGCGTCGAAGATGCAGGTGGTGATGGGCATGGGTGCTTGTGTCCTTTCGCGGGCGAGACTGTCATGGGGCGACGGGACTGGAAAGGCCCCGGGCGTGGCTTTCCTCGGCGCGGGCACCGGTCTATGGGGAAGGCCGGGAGAGGGAGGATGCCATGACCGACACGGAGCCCACCATCATCGCGCGGATGCGGCCTTCGGCGCCCCGGGTGCTTCTGGGCATGGCGGCGCTGATCGCGACCGCGGTGTTCTGCGCGGGCGTGGCGCTGGTCGACGAGGCCCCGGCGCTGACGCGCGCGGCGATGCTCGCGGTCGCGGGCGGCCTCGGCTGGCTCTGCCTCGGCATGTGGCGGGCCGGGCGGGGCGAGCTGATCCTGACCGAGGACGCGCTGATGGACGAGCGCGGCACGGTCCTGGCGCGACGCGACGAGATCGTCCGGGTCGACCGCGGCGCGTTTTCGTTCAAACCCTCAAACGGCTTCCTTCTGCGCACGGAAAAGCCGGGTCCGCGGGGAATGCGGCCCGGCTTGTGGTGGCGGATCGGTCGCCGGATCGGGGTCGGGGGGCTGGTCCCGGCCTACCGGACAAAGCCCGTGGCCGAGGCGCTCGAGGCCGAGCTGGCGGGCCGGATGCTCTAGGCGCCCGGCCTCGGGCCTTAGCCCTTCTTGCCCTTCTCGTGATTGTTGCCGCCGGTCTCGTTGGTGAGACACTCGTCGGCAGCCGCGCCTTCGTCAGCGTTCTCGGCGTTGTTGTTGCACAGCGAGTTGCCGGTCGCGTCCTGGTCGCCGTTACCCCAGCCGTTGTTGCCGTCGGATTCGGAGTTGGTCCCGTCGAAGATCACCTGAGGCGCGAAACGCGGGCGGGTGAAGGAGTAGGTCTTGATCTCGAACGCATCGAGACCGGCCTCCAGCGCGGGGACGTAGTCTTCCCAAGTTTCGACCAGGATCACCTCGTCGCCATTGGCCATGATCGGCAGGCGCGATTCGTAGCGGGTCAAATCGCCCTTCGCCAGCGCGGCGTAGGCACCGCGGGCCTCGGACCACTCCAGACGGTAACTCTTGGAGTTGCCGTCGTAATAGACCACCGAGATCCGCATGTCCGCCGTGGCGGCATCCGAGTCGGTCAGCGTGTGGAACAGGCTGAAGGTGTTGTCGATATAGGCGTCGTTCAGCGGATCGGTCTCGCGCGAGATCATGTCGCCGATCGTGTAGTTGGCCTTCTGGTTCAGCGACTGCTGGCGCGAGACGTCGAACCAGACCCAGGTTCCGCCGAAGAGCCAGAGCAGCATCGGGAACATGATGACCGCTTCGACCGTGATGTAGCCGTCTTCGGCGGCACGGAAGCTGCGGAGGCGGGATAAAAGGGAACTCAGCATGGCGATGTCCTCAGCTCGGTTCCTGGACGAAGGCGGCCTTCGACACGATTGCGGTGTAACCGGCGCCGTCCTTGCGGAGGGCATTGCCCATCCAGGTGGCCGGCGAGATCGGCTTGTACTTGAAGCAGGCGCGCAGGAGCATCAGCTCGTTGTCGCGGCCGTATTCGAAGCTCACGACCGGCGCGACGTTGTCGCTGTGATCGACGCAGCGCGCGGTGTCCGAGGGATCGGTCCAGTCGCGGATTTTCATGCGCACCATCTCGAGCTGCAGGTTGTCGACGCAGCCGGGCAGCACCGCGGCGCGATCGCAGATCGACTGCTTCAGGCTCGCGTGGTTGTAGAGCGTACCGGTCCCGAGGCGCACGTCGCGGACGGTTTCGTCCAGTGCGCGCTCCAGCGCGGTGTGTCGCATGGTGGTCGCCGACAGCTCGATGCCCGAGAGGATCACACCGACGAAGACGGGGGTCCAGAGCGCGAAGGGGATGACGGCGCTGCCGCTCTCGGACGCCCGGAAGCGCCGCAGCAGGTTGAGCGTTGCACGGATCATTGGGTCAGCCTCAGTTGGTTGATGGCGCGGGCGATCGAATAGAACGCGTCCTCGATCTCGGTGCCATCGACGTCGAAATAATGGGCGGGCGAGGAGGCACAGTCCTTCATCGCGGCGTTGCCCTCGACTGTGGTCTCGAAGCCGATGGCCCAGATCACGATGCCCGAGTCCTTGGCCGCCTCGCAGACGTTGTGCAGGAGCGTGTCGCCCATGGTGGCGTTGTACTTCTGCCAGTAGAAGACCGGCCATTTGTTCACGGCCACGTTGCGTTCGAGATAGTACCAGAGGTTGTTGGCCGCCCAGTGCGAGACCTCGGACGCGGTGTCATAGGCGAAGCTCGACAGACGGTAGGACGAGTCGTGCTGGCCGTCGGTCATGAGAACGATGGTCTTCAGCGTCTGGACGTCGTCAAGCGCGGCCGGACGGTTCAGGAAGGCCACGTCGCCGCCCTTCTTCTGGTTGATGATCGCGTTGTTGATCGAGCGGGTCGACGGGTGCAGGAGCGCGGAGGCCCATTTCATCCCGAGGAAGATCGAGGTGCCCGCACGCGGCTGCAGGTCGAGCACCTGCTTCTTCAGCCCCGCGAGATCCTGGCTCCAGGCATTGATCCGCTCGTAGTCGTAGCGCGGACAGACGGTGTCAGTGAGGTCGTTGCCGCCGTAGTAGTTCCACTGGAAGTGCTGCATCTGGTCGTAGAACATCGTCGTGTCGAGCGCAGCGGTGTCGAAGCTTTCCGAGGGAAATTCCAGGCAGTGGGAATAGCCGTGCTTCCAGTTGACGTTCATCTGCTCGGTGAGCAGCGGCCCGGCGTTCACCTGTTCGGAATAGGGAACGAGGTTGATCGACACGAGGTCCTGGTTGTCGGCGGTCAGAACCGTGTCGAGAAAGACGTTGGCGGCCGATTGCATGTTGGTCAGGCGGCTGTTGTCGGCCATGGAGCCCGAGATATCGAGGACCAGCGACACTTCGACCTTGCGCACACGCTCTTCCGCGGTGCTGACCCCGTCGGCCTTCATCTGGTCGATGCCGATGAGCTTGGTGAAGTTCGACTTCTCCGATGTGTAGGCCGTGCCTTCCACCCGACGGTAGTTCAGGCTTTCGGTGACCTTCACCGACGTCAGCGCGTCAGGCATCAGCATCTTGTCGAAATAGTCCTGCATCACCGCCTTGGGATCGACCTCCTGTTCGAGGTCGGCGGCGGCCAGAACCGCGCGGTCGAGGGTGTTCTGGACCTTGTTGCGCTTCAGTTCGGCATGCATGACGTCGATCCCGACACCGCCGAAGGCGATCAGGATCAGCGATCCGCCGACACCGAAGAGCGACATGTTTCCACGTTCATCGAGGCGTAGCGCCTCAAAGGTCCGGCCAATGGGACGCAGCGCCTTGGCAACGCGACCACCGACCTTTCGTCCCGGCAGGGTCTTTTTCGCACACATCTCGTACCTTTCCTCGAGCGCGAGGCCCGTCTTTCTGACCGGATTACCGGTTCACTATTCTTTGGAGATCTCGGTCTCCGACAGCGAGGATATGCCGAAAGACAGCGGCCAAATTTAGGCGAATTTTTATTTAATTACAGTGGATTATCTACGCGTGTTGGACAGTCGCCGGGTCGCGGCCAAGATTGTCGATGAAACCGAAGCCAATTCGCGCTTTAACAGCGGTGCCGGGGCTTAAGTTTCGCCCCGATTGCCGTGTCGTCCCGGAAACAGGGCGGCGCGGCCGAAAGCGGCGCCTGAGGACGCCGCCACTTTAGGGAGAAGAGAACACGGATGGCAAAATCTCCGTCAAACGAGCCGACATTCCGCGAGAGTGTCGATCTGATGTACAAGCGGGCGGTCGACATGATGGACCTCGGCCCCGGTCTCAAAGAGAAGATCAGGGTCTGCAATTCGACCTACACCGTCCGTTTCGGGGTGCGCCTGCGCGGCGAGATCCACACCTTTACCGGCTATCGCTCCGTGCATTCCGAGCACATGGAGCCGGTCAAGGGCGGCATCCGCTACGCGCCGAACGTGGACCAGGACGAGGTCGAGGCGCTGGCGGCGCTGATGACCTACAAATGCGCCCTGGTCGAGGCGCCGTTCGGCGGCTCCAAGGGGGGTCTCTGCATCGACCCGCGCGATTACGACGAGCGCGAGCTCGAGATGATCACCCGCCGCTTCGCCTACGAGCTGATCAAGCGCGATCTCATTAACCCTAGCCAGAACGTTCCGGCCCCGGATATGGGCACCTCCGAGCGCGAGATGGCCTGGATCGCCGACCAGTACGCGCGGATGAACACCACCGACATCAACTCGCGCGCCTGCGTCACCGGCAAGCCGCTCAATTCGGGCGGCATCGCGGGCCGGGTCGAGGCGACGGGCCGCGGCGTGCAATACGCGCTGCGCGAGTTCTTCCGCCACAGCGAGGACGCCAAGCGCGCCCGGATGGAAGGCAAGCTCGACGGCAAGAAGGTCATCGTGCAGGGCCTCGGCAATGTGGGCTACCACGCGGCCAAGTTCCTCAGCGAAGAGGATGGCGCGCTGATCGTCGGCCTGATCGAGCGCGACGGCGCGCTGCTCGACCCCAAGGGGCTCGATATCGAAGCGGTCCACGGCCATATCCGCGAGACCGGCGGGGTGAAGGGCTACAAGGACGCCGAATATGTCGAGGACGGCTCCAAGGTGCTCGAAGAGGAATGCGACATCCTCATTCCGGCCGCGCTCGAAGGCGTCATCAACCTCTCGAACGTCCATCGCATCAAGGCCAAGCTGATCATCGAAGCCGCGAACGGGCCGGTGACCGCGGGCGCCGACGAGGTCCTGCGCGACAAGGAGGTGGTGATCATCCCGGACATGTATGCCAACGCGGGCGGCGTCACGGTCTCCTATTTCGAATGGGTCAAGAACCTCAGCCATATCCGCTTCGGACGGATGCAGCGCCGGCAGGAGGAAAGCCGTCACCAGCTGCTCCTCGACGAGCTGGAGCGGCTCGACCGCTATCTCGGAGACGCGTGGTCGCTCCGGCCCGACTTCAAGGAGCGCTATCTGCGCGGCGCGGACGAGCTGGAGCTGGTGCGCTCGGGTCTCGATGACACGATGCGCATCGCCTACCAGGCGATCAGCGAGACCTGGAAGACGCATAAGGGCGTTACCGACCTGCGCACGGCGGCCTATATCACCGCGATCGAGCGGGTCGCCGCGAGCTACCGCGCCAAGGGGCTCTGAGCCGCCGGTCCGCCGGGCGCGATGGTTAACATCTCGCTGTTAATCATCGTTAAAAGACATGGCCCCGCCGCAATCCGCCGCGGGGTCATGCCGTATTCGGGGCGCATCTTGATCGGTGACGCGGGCCGTTCCGACCCGCCTGAGACCAGCAAGGTGACGCCATGACAACGCTATGCGATCTTCTCCAGCGCTTCCGCCGCGACGAGCGCGGCAGCCAGACCGTCGAGGCGGTGATCTGGGTGCCGTTCTTCACGATGTTCCTGCTCTTCGTCGTGGATGTCTCGATGGTCTTCAACCGCCAGTCCGAAATGCACCGCATCGTCCAGGACGCCAACCGCGCCCTGTCGACCGGCCGGATCGAGACCACCGCCGAGGCCGAAAGCTTCGTGCGCACGCGCCTCGCCTATCTCGAGGTGACCCCCGACATCCGGACCACGGTCGACAAAGGCGTGATCAACACGCGCATCTCCGTGCCCGCGAGTGCGCTGATGCCGCTCGACGGGTTCGCGTTCTTTCGCGACAAGACCGTCGTGGTGTCGAACCAGCACCTGTCGGAGTTCTGAGCCATGCGCGACCTGATCACCCGCTTTCGCCGGGACGAAGACGGCGCGATGACCGCCATGTCGCTCTACTTCGTCGCCATCGCCGCGATGGTCGGCGGGCTCGCCGTCGATTTCGCCCAACGCACCGAGCGCGAGACCTGGCTCCAGACCGCGACCGATGCCGCGGGCCATGCCGCGCTCCAGTCCCGCACCACCAAGAGCGCGAGCGCGGCGCTCTCGGACGCGCTGTCGGTCGCGGCCGCCAACCTGCCGGTCTCGGTCCACGGGCTCGCCATCCTGCCCTCGGACATCACCTTCGGCAGCTGGGACGCCGACACAAGGACCTTCTCGGCCGATGCCACCGCGCGCGACGCCGTGCGTGTGACCGGAGAGCGCAGCGCGGCGCGGGGCAATTACGTGTCGAACCTGCTCCTGCACACGCTCGGCTATCGCGGCTTCGAGCTCGACACCGACGCGGTCTTCGCGCGCCAGACCCCGCCCTGCTTCCGCGAGGGCTTCGTCGCCGAGGCCCGCGTCGACCTGCAATCCAACAATGCCTTCGGCGCCAATTTCTGCATCCACGGCAATGACGGTGTGAAACTCAGCTCCAACAGCAGCTTTGCAGACGGCTCGGTGGTCTCCATGCTCGACCCCGCGACGCTCGAGTTGCCGTCGAGCGGCATGACCAGCAACCCGGGCCTCGCCGAGGCGCTGCGCTACACCCATTACCCGTTCCACGCCATCGACAGCGTGCCGGACACCATCGCCGATCTCCTTGCGGGCGGGGCGTCGGTGCCGGGCTATATCTCGGGTCTTGCCGGTGTGACGCTGCCCGACCGCAGGCTCACGCCCGAGCTTGTCATTCCGGGCCGGATGCATATCGCGCTGACCTGTTCGGGCAACCAGAAGCTGGCGATCGAGGCGGGGCATTACGACAAGTTCCTCCTCGTCACCAACTGCAAGGTGAAGTTCAACCAGGGCGTCCACCTGACCGACAGCGTGATCGCGACCACCAATCCCGACCCGAAATCGCTGAACGCGCCCTCCGGGCTGATCCTCGGCCTCGACGACTCCTGTGCCAAGGGCGGCGGCGTGACGCTTCTGAGCGCGGGCGGGATGGAGGTGGCCTCGGATCTCGAGATCTACGGCAGCCAGGTCGTCGCGATGGGGGACGTCACCTTTTCGGCCAACGCGACGGGCATCGAAGGGGCTTCGATCATCTCCGGGGGCACGATAAACTCGACCAGCCGGATCGAGATGGACGGCTGTCCCGAGGACACCAATGACGGGATCGTGACCGAGAAAATCGTGCGTATGGTGCAATGAAGGGTCGGCACTCGCCGTCAGAATAGGTGACAGCCGAAGCGCCTTTGCCTATTTCTTTTGCATCGATCACCTCTCTTCGGAGCCCATGATGTCGCCCTTCCGTTCGTTTTCCCTGGTCTGCCTCGTCGCAACCGCACCGCTCGTCGCCGCTGCTCCCGTTCTGGCTCAGGACAAGGCTGCGGAATGCGCATTGCAGGCCGAGATGGTCATGGCCGTCGTCGCGGAGCGCACGGGCGGGGCCTCGGCCGGCGATGCGGTCGGGACGGTGCAGGCGGGGCTCGAAGGCGATGTCGCGAAATATGCCTCGGTCGTGCCGGCCGTGGCGGACTGGGTCTATTCGCTGCCCGAAAAGCAACTTGGCGACAGCGTCGGCACCAGCTGGACCGAGGCCTGCATGGCGCGCTGAGAGGCGCGTCACTCCAATCCCTTCTCACGGACTGCGCCCGCTGGACTCCTCCGGGGCCAGAGGCGATATTTCAGACCATGAGTCTGCCCCCCGGTTTTCTGGATGAACTGAAGACCCGCACGAGCCTGAGCCAGGTCGTGGGGCGCAAGGTCATGTGGGACCAGCGCAAGTCGAACCAGGCCAAGGGCGATCTCTGGGCGCCGTGCCCCTTCCACCAGGAAAAAAGTGCGTCTTTCCACGTCGATGACCGCAAGGGCTACTATTACTGCTTCGGCTGCCACGCCAAGGGCGACGCGCTGAGCTTCGTCCGCGAGACCGAGAATGTCGGCTTCATGGAGGCGGTCGAGATCCTCGCCCAGGAGGCCGGTCTGCCGATGCCGGCGCGCGATCCGCGCGCGCAGGAAAAATCCGACCGGATGAGCGAGCTCGCCAAGGCCAACGAAGCCGCGCTGCGCTTCTTCCGGATGCAGCTCAAGACCGGTGCCGCAAGCGCGGCGCGCGCCTATCTCGCCAAGCGCGGCCTGACCGAGCCGGTGCAGGACCGCTTCGAGCTGGGCTTTGCGCCCGACGGCTGGCAGGGGCTCTGGGATCATCTGAAGGGGCAGGGGATCGCGCCCGACCTGATCCTCGAGGCGGGGCTGGCGCGTCCCTCCAACAAGGGGCGCGAGCCTTACGACACCTTCCGCAACCGGATCATCTTTCCGATCCGCGATCCGCGCGGGCGTGCGATCGCCTTCGGGGGCCGCGCGATGGACCCGAACGACAACGCCAAATACCTGAACTCGCCCGACAGCCCGCTCTTCGACAAGGGCCGCACGCTCTACAACCACGGTCCTTCCCGCGAGGCGGCCGGGAAGGGCCAGCGCCTGATCGTGGCCGAGGGCTATATGGACGTGATCGCGCTCTCGGAGGCGGGCTTCACCGCCGCGGTGGCCCCGCTCGGCACGGCCGTGACCGAGCACCAGTTGGCGCATCTCTGGCGGATCAGCGACGAGCCGATCATCGCGCTCGACGGCGACAAGGCGGGGCTCAACGCCGCCTACCGGGTGATCGACCTGGCGCTGCCGCTTCTCGAGGCCGGGAAGTCGCTGCGCTTCGCGCTGATGCCCGAGGGCAAGGACCCCGACGATCTCTTGCGCGCCGACGGGCCCGAGGCGGTCGCCGCGGTGCTCGATGGCGCGCTGCCGATGGTCAAGCTTCTCTGGAAGCGCGAAACCGAAGGCCGGGTCTTCGACAGCCCCGAGCGCAAGGCGGCGCTCGACAAGGCGCTGCGCGACAAGCTCAAGCTGATCCGCGATGCCTCGCTCCGCGGCCATTACGGCCAGGACATCAAGGACCTGCGCTACGACCTGTTCCGCGGCGGGCGACCGGATACCCGTGCAGGGCAGGGCGGCGGAGGCCGCGCGCGCGGTCCCTGGCGGCCCAAGGGCGCGCCACTGCCGCCGCAGCCGGTCACCAAGGCCTCGCTCCTGGTCGCCGCCGGGGACGAGGCGCAGACGCGGCTCCGCGAGTCGGTGATCCTGGCCGCGGTGCTGACCTGCCCGGCTCTCATCGAGGAGTTCGAGGGCGATCTCGAAGCGATGACCTGCTCCGATCCCGACCACGCCAGCCTGCGCGACGCCTTTCTGCGGCACGCGCCCAAGGACGCGCCGAGCGCCCGGGAGGTCGCGGAGGCCGCGATCGGACCGGGTGGGGTTGAAAGCTTGCTCGCCGCACGCCATGTGGCGGTGGTGCCATGCATCCGTCGCTCCGGCGACACGTCCATGGCGCGCATGACCGTCGCCGAGGAATTCGCAAAGCTCGAAGCCGCCCGCGGGCTCGAGGCCGAGATCCGCGAGGCGGTCGAGGATTTCGAGGCGCTCCCCGAAGAGCATCTCACCTGGCGCCTCGGTGAGGCTGCCGAAACCCGCAACCGCGCGCTCCGCGCCCAGCAGGGCGAGGACGCAGATTTCGACACCGGTGCCAATGGCGCCCATATCGATCGCGACGAACGCAAGCTTCTCGACGCGATGATTGAAACCATCGACTTCGCACGGAAGCGAAGATGAGTCTTTCCGTCCATGACAGGCGGAAAAGTGCATGTTTACTAGCTGGACGGGTGGCCGAATCACACTACTTCGCCCATGATTCGTCGCTAACGAATCGCCCGCCCACGGGGACCGCCCCCTGAGAGGAGCTTTTGATGGCAGCCAAGGACACCGAAGACGCGAAGCCCGAGGATCGCGACGACGAGGTCTCGCTCGATTTGAGCCAGGCCAAGGTCAAGAAGATGATCGCCGAGGCACGCGAACGCGGCTACATCACCTATGACCAGTTGAACGAGGTTCTTCCCCCCGATCAGGTCTCCTCCGACCAGATCGAGGACGTGATGTCGATGCTCTCCGAAATGGGCATCCAAGTCACCGAAGACGACGAAGAGGCCGAGGAAGAAGAGAACAAGGGCTCGACCGAACTGGTCGAGACCAAGCGCGGCGATGTCGCGATCTCGAGCGGCGGCGCCGAGAAGCTGGACCGGACCGATGATCCGGTGCGGATGTATCTGCGCGAGATGGGCTCGGTCGAGCTTCTGAGCCGCGAGGGCGAGATCGCCATCGCCAAGCGGATCGAGGCCGGACGGAACACCATGATCGCGGGGCTCTGCGAAAGCCCGCTGACCTTCCAGGCGATCACCATCTGGCGCGAGGAACTTCTGTCCGAGGACATCCTCCTGCGCGACGTGATCGACCTCGAGACGACCTTCGGCAACCAGATGGGCGACGACGAGGAGATCGGCGAGACCGTCGTCGATTCCGACGCGTCCTCTTCCTCCCGCAAAAGCTCGGACGAGCCGGACTACGACGCGGATGGCAACCCGATCCGCAGCGACGACGACGATGACGAGGACGATCAGGCCAACATGTCGCTGGCCGCGATGGAAGCGGCGCTGAAGCCGCGCGTTCTCGAGACGCTCGACCAGATCGCGCAGGATTACGAGACGCTGGCCAGCATGCAGGACAGCCGCATCTCGGCCACGCTGAACGAGGACGGCTCGTTCAGCGACGAGGACGAGGCGCTCTACCAGAAGCTCCGCTCCGAGATCGTGCTCCTGGTGAACGAGCTTCACCTGCACAACAACCGGATCGAGGCGCTGATCGACCAGCTCTACGGCATCAACAAGCGCATCATGTCCATCGACAGCGCGATGGTGAAGCTGGCCGACCAGGCCCGCATCAACCGCCGCGAGTTTATCGACGAGTATCGCGGCCGCGAGCTCGATCCGAACTGGATGGACCGGATGGCCGAGAAGCCGGGCCGGGGCTGGCAGATGTTCATCGAGCGCTCCGCCGACAAGGTCGAGGAACTGCGCGCGGACATGGCCCAGGTCGGCCAGTATGTCGGTCTCGACATCTCCGAGTTCCGCCGCATCGTCCAGCAGGTCCAGAAGGGCGAGAAAGAGGCGCGTCAGGCCAAGAAGGAAATGGTCGAGGCGAACCTGCGCCTGGTGATTTCCATCGCCAAGAAATACACGAACCGCGGCCTGCAATTCCTTGATCTTATTCAGGAAGGTAATATCGGCCTGATGAAGGCCGTGGACAAGTTCGAGTATCGTCGCGGCTACAAGTTCTCGACCTACGCGACCTGGTGGATCCGCCAGGCTATCACCCGCTCGATCGCGGACCAGGCCCGCACGATCCGTATCCCAGTCCACATGATCGAGACGATCAACAAGCTCGTGCGCACCGGTCGCCAGATGCTGCACGAGATCGGTCGCGAGCCCACGCCCGAGGAGCTGGCCGAGAAGCTGCAGATGCCTCTCGAGAAGGTCCGCAAGGTGATGAAGATCGCCAAGGAGCCGATCTCTCTCGAAACGCCCATCGGGGACGAGGAAGACAGCCAGCTCGGCGATTTCATCGAGGACAAGAACGCGATCCTGCCGCTCGACAGCGCGATCCAGGAGAACCTCAAGGAAACTACCACGCGGGTTCTCTCGTCGCTCACCCCGCGCGAGGAGCGGGTGCTGCGGATGCGCTTTGGCATCGGCATGAACACCGACCACACGCTCGAAGAGGTCGGCCAGCAGTTCAGCGTGACCCGCGAACGGATCCGCCAGATCGAGGCCAAGGCGCTGCGGAAGTTGAAGCATCCGAGCCGGTCCCGGAAGCTCAGAAGCTTCCTCGATCAGTGATTGCGAAAGGCGGCCCTCGGGGCCGCCTTTTTCGTTACTGCCCAAGTGCTTTTCGGAAGACTTTCATGCATCACGTGAAGTGCGCTCTGGCGGCTCTCGCTACGGTCGCAGCGGGGCCTGTCACCGCTGCCTGTTTCGGACCCGGCACCGATCTCTTCCACTGCACCACGACCAAAGGCGAGAAAGCGCTCGACATCTGCTTGCAGGACGCCGTCGCCTATTACCGGTTCGGAGCGGTCTCCGGACCCGCGGAGCTGCTTCTGGCGGATGCGGCCACTGACGTCGCCATGGCGCCGTGGCCGGGCATCGGGAGGACGATCTGGGAAGAGCTCACCTTTGCCAACGGTCACTATTCCTACACCGTGCATTACGGGATCGAGCGCACACCCGACGCGCCGCCACCGATGGGCGGCGTGATCGTCCGAAAAGGCGACGAGGTCATCGCCTCTGTCGACTGCGACCCGGGCAGTCTGACCAGCCATGATTTCTACCCGCTGTTTCAGGCAAAGGAGGCCGCAGGCCAGGTCTGGTGCCGCGACGACGGCACGTGGCGCGCAGGTTGCGACTGAGCGCTCAGGCGTTCCGGATGAAGCGGATGATTGCGCGGAGGCCAAAGAGCATCAGGATGCCCGCCGCGATCAACAGGACGATCTCGACCCGGGTCAGTTCGCCGAAGAAGCGGCTGAACAGCGCGCCGATTTCCTGCCCGGCCCCGACCAGCAGGAATCCCCAAAGCGCCGCCGAGATCATTGTGATCGGCGTGTAGATGCGCCCCCGGATCTGTGTCGCGGTGGCCAGCATCACCGGAGCGATGGTCCGCGCGCCGGGAATGAACCGGAAGATCGCCGCCAGAAGGATCGGACGGGCGAGGAAATGCCGCGTCAGCTTCTGCGCCCAAGGATGCGAGACCGCGCGCAGGACCCGCGGGTGGTCCTTGAAATACCGTCCGAGCCAGAAGGTCACCGTATCGGTCGTGAAGCCCCCGGCCGCCGCGGCGGCGACGGTGCCCCAGAAGGGCAGAAGGCCGCGATGGGCAAGCACGCCACCGGTCAGGGCGGCGGTGTCGCCCTCGAACATGCAGCCCAGAAAGACCGCGATCAGCCCGTATTCGACGATCAGTTCTTCGATCATGGCCTTTCTCTCCGGCGATAGGGTGCACGCGCGATTGACGCCGCAGCCACAGCCGCTAGCTCACTGGCATGCCTGATTTTCGCACGACCTGCCAGATCCACGCCGCGGTCTTCGCCGCGCTCTTCCTGTCATACCTGCTGTTGCCGGGATTGCCGCTCGCGGCCTTCACGCTGGACGCGCCCCCCGAGGCGCGGTTCCTGGCGCGCCGCGCGGCCTTTGTGTTCCTGGGGCTCGCGGCGCTTTTGATGCTCACCCGGAACGCGCCGAAATCGGACGCGCGACAGGCCATCGCGATCGGGCTCGTGGTGATTTGGGTCGGGCTGGCGATCTCGGGCATTCAGGGCATCCTTCGGGGCATCGCGGGCTGGACGGGCTGGTTCACGGTGGTGGTCGAGCTTGGTCTCGCCGCGCTGTTCCTGCCGCATCTGGGCTCGGGGCGCCACGACGACAGGCCGTGACGCCAAAGCCGGTCAGTTGACGGGCATCACGAAGACTTCCTGCACATTGGCGCGCGGGTCGGCCCCAAGCGCGAACAGCACCGAGCGCGCGATGTCCTCGGGCTGGAGCTTGTCGGGCTTGCCTTCGTCGAAGAACGGCGTGTCGACCATTCCGGGCGCGATCACCGTGCAGCGTCCGCCGAACTCGCGCATTTCCTCGGCCAGGTTGCCGCCATAGCCGTGCACGAACCACTTGGTGGCCGAGTAGACCGACCCCTTGATGTGGCGCCGTCCGGCGGCCGAGCCGGTCAGAAGCAGGTGGCCCTTGCTCTCCTTGAGATGCGGCATCGCGGCCTTCACGGTCCAGAGCACGCCCATGACGTTGATCCGGATCAGCATCTCCCATTCCTCGGGGTCACCCGCATCGGTGCCGCCCGCCGAGAGCCCGGTGCCCGCGTTCGCGAACACCGCATCGATCCCGCCATTGATCTCGGCGAAGGCCGCCATCGCCTTTTGCACCTCACCCAGGTCGGTCACATCGCCGGGCAGGGCGGCGGCGTTGCCATCGCCCAGCTCCGAGACGAGCGCGTCGAGCTTGTCCTTGGAACGCGCGAAGAGGCCAACCTGCCAGCCTTCGGCGACTGCCTGACGCGCGGTCTCTGCGCCGATGCCGCTCGATGCGCCGGTTATGAAAAGTGCCTTTTTCGCCATCGTGATGCTCCAATGCTCGGGTTCTCTATCCCAACGCCGCGAGACCGGGATTTGTGCCATCGGGGTGAAATTGACGTTTTCGCAATGTCGGGATTTTGAAGATGTTAAGGGAACTCAGATATAATCGCCGGGTTGTGTCCACACTGCCAACAAGGATCACACCCATGCGTCGCCTCTTTCTTTTCGCCGGTCTGCTCAGCTCAGTCGCTGCCGCTGCCTACGGGGCGGTCGGCATCCTGGCACCGGTCGAACCGACCATCATCCGCATCGAAGTCAGCGCCGATCGCCTGGCCGAATGTCGCGAAACGCTGGCGCAGGTGGCCAGCATGCCGGTCGTCGCAGACAATGGTACGCCCGCGCTCTTCGACATCTCTCCCGATCTTCCGCAGGTCGCCTGCGTTCTCGAAGGTAGCTGATCGCACCGTTTTCGCCTTAGCTCGCGCGTCGGAAACCGAATGAAAGCGCGCGGTAACATGCGAAGACTGGCGGAACTTCACGCGCGCTCCATGTATTCGACATGAGAGGACCCGACTGACCGGGTCGCAGCAAAGGCGTGATCGAGATGAGTGAGACCCGGGAAGACACCGGAGATGATGGCTATCGGGAAGCGGAGGAAAGCTCCGAACCGGATCGCAAACTCTATTCCCGCGAAGAGGCGATGCAGATCCGCAAGCATCGCTCGCTCTCGCCACGGGCGGTTTACGAGGTCGTCAATCTGGAGGGCCGCGAAGAGATCGGCCGCCCCCTAAGCTCGCTCTGGTGGTCGGGGATCGCGGCGGGCATTGGCATTTCCGCCTCGGTGCTGGCGGAAGGCATCCTTCACGTGTCCTTCGAAGGCAGCCCCTACCAGGTGCCGATCGAGAATATCGGCTACACGATCGGCTTCATCCTCGTGATCCTCTGCCGGGTCCAGCTTTTTACCGAGAACACCATCACGGTCGTCCTGCCGGTCCTCAAGGATCGGTCCTGGGCGATGCTCGGCTGCGCCGCGCGTCTCTGGGCCATCGTCTTCGCGGCCAACATGGTCGGCACCTTCGGCACCTCCATCCTGACCGCGCATGGCGGCACGGTGCCTCCGGAGTTTGTCGAGGGCATGCTGGCGATCTCCCATCACTACGCGGACTACAACGCGTGGGAGGCGTTCAAATACGGCATCCCGGCCGGGTTCTTCATCGCCGCGATCGTCTGGATGATGCCGTCCTCCGAAGGGTTCGAGATCTTCCTGATCTTCGTCTTCACCTATCTCATCGCGATGGGCGAGTTCACCCACGTGGTCGCGGGCTCGAAAGAGGCGTTCCTCTTGGTCATAACGGGCGACATCACCTGGGCGAAATGCATCTTCGGGCTGATCCTGCCGACCTTCGTCGGCAACGTCCTGGGCGGCACGGGCCTCTTCGCGCTCCTGGCCTACGGGCAGGTCGCGCAGGAGATCGACCCCCAGCAGAAAGCCCGCGAGCGCACGCAGCGTTCCTGATGCCGCAGCGCTCCTGATCGCGAAAAAAAGCGCCCCCGAGAGACTCGGGGGCGCTTTTTCTATCTCTTGGCGTCGTTTGCGCGGCGTCAGTCCTCGAGGTGGTCGGCGCGCTTCTTCTCGACCAGGCCCAGCTCTTCGGATTTGCGCGCCTTGAAGCGCTCGCCATAGCCTTCGATCTCTTCCTCGGGGATGACCTCGCGGGCGCGACCGAACACGTCCTTCTCTTCCTCTTCCATGTGATGCTCGTATTCATGGCGGAGCGTGTTGAACTTGTTCAGCCAGCCGGACGAGGACATGTCCATCTCGTGCAGCTCCTCCATCAGGTCGTCGAGCTCGGCATGCTCCTCGACCGAGTGGCGGGCGGCATCCTGGCCCCAGGTCTTCGACATCAGCTTCGAATAAAAGGTCTCTTCTTCCGCGGCGGCGTGGCTCTTGACGTCGTTGAAGAACTCGGACCAAGCCGCGCGGCGCTCTTCGCTGTCACCGGTCGTCTCGGCGATCTTCTTGAGAAGCGCGCGGTGGGTGTCGTGGTCGGCCTTGATGGCATCGTAGATGGACATTGGAATCTCCGTAGAACTGCACTCCCGACGCCGGGTTCGGCGACCGAGCGCTCCTCTTCGGCACATCGCAGCTGCGGCTGTCGATGCGGGTGAGGGAGACCCGGAACGGTGAGCAGAAGGATGGGCCATCGAGACGCGGCGTCCGGCATGCGGGGCTCGGGCACGAGGTAAGAGCCCCTCACCCCGCATGCGGCGCTGAGCACCAAACGTGTGGCGCCCGATAAGGTTCCGGGCGGATGGGCGTTTTTCTGTGCGGCGCGGTCTCAGGCCCGGATCGGGCCGGATCAGGGAAGCGTGGCGAGCCAGAGCCAGGTGGTGAAGACCGACAGCCCGGTCGCGATCAGGACCGAGGAGGCCGCGACGCGCTTGGCGCAGCCATACATGTTGGCGAAGACATAGGCGTTCACCCCGGGCGCCATCGCGGCGGTGATGACCGCCGAGCGGAAGGGCTGCGGCGCCAGCCCGAAGCTGTGGCCCAGGGTCCAGGTGATCGCCGGATGGACCACCAGCGTGACCACGCAGACGAAGCCGATGATGCGGAAATCCCCGTCCGGGCGATAGCGGAAGAGCACGCCTCCGAGCCCGAAGAGCGCGGCGGGGAGTGCGGCGCGCACCATCATGTCGAGCGCCGCCTCGACGGGCGCGGGCAGGCCGAGGCTCAGGATGTTGAACGCGGCGCCCAGGAGGATGCCGATCACCAGCGCGTTCATCAGCATGGTCTTCAGGACCTGCTGCACGAGCTTGATGCCGCCGGTGCCGCGGGCGCGCACGATCTCCATCGCGGTGATGCCGATGCCGTAGCAGATGGGGGAGTGCAGGGCGATGATGGCGAAATTCGCCTCGAGCGCGCTCTCGCCATAGGCGCGCTCGGTGATCGGCAGGCCGAGAAGGACGGAGTTGGCGAAGAGGCAGCAGAAGCCGATGGCGACGGAATCCTCCCAAGGTCTGCCGAAGAGGAACCGTCCGGCCAAAAGACCCAGCGTGAAGCCGGTGACCGAGCCGGTGTAGAAGCTGACGAGGAGCGCGGGGTCGAACCCGGCGCTGAGGTCGAGCGACCAGATCGCCCGGAAAAGCAGGCAGGGGATGGCAAATTTCTGGGTGAAGACCATCAGCCCGTCGACCGCGCTGTCGGCGAAGAGCCCGCGCCAGACCGCGACATAGCCCGCTCCGATCAGGATGAAGACCGGCAGGATGACCTCGATCAGCGCCTGCACGGTAACCGGTCCGCGAGAGACGGGGTGCGCCGCGCCTTCTGCGCGTCGCCGGGGGGGCGCCGGTGCGGGGGCCCGGGCGGCGTCCCGGCGGGGCGCGTAGCGGAGAGCGGGGGAGGCGTATTTGGAAAAAGAAGAAGCGACCGGGGTGGGACGGGATGAGGGGCGTTCGGCGCGCATGGCCGTCACGCGCCGTGCACGATGACCATCCCGTCATAGGCGGGCGTGATATGGTCGGGGGTCTCGGCGTCGAGCGTGGCGTAGTCGAGATCGATGTGCATGTTCGTCAGCACCGCGCGGCGGGGAGCGACGCGGGCGATCCAGTCGAGCGATTGCGCCAGGTGCGAATGGGTCGGGTGCGGGTCGCGGCGGAGCGCGTCGAGGATCCAGCAATCGAGCCCGTCGAGCGCCGCCCAGCTCTCTTCGGGGATCTGCGCCACATCTGGAAGATAGGCGAGATCGCGGATGCGGAAGCCGAGCGCGTCGATGCTGCCGTGATGGACGAGAAAGGGCGTGAAGGTGATCTCGCCCCCGGCGCCGTCGACGGTGACCGGCCCGTCGATGCGGTTCATGTCGAGGATCGGCGGGTAGGAGCTGCCCTCGGGCTGGATGAAGGCGTAGCCGAAGCGCTCGTAGAGCGCGGCCTCGGTGGGGGCGTCGGCCCAGACCGGCAGGCGCTTGCGCATGTTGAAAACGATCATCCTCAGATCGTCGATGCCGTGCACGTGGTCGGCATGGGCATGGGTGTAGATCACCGCGTCGAGCCGTCCGACGCCCGCGTCGAGAAGCTGCGCGCGCAGGTCGGGCGAGGTGTCGATCAGGACCCGGGTGATCCCGTCCGCGCTTTCCTGTTCGACGAGGAGCGAGCAGCGGCGGCGCTGGTTCTTCGGGTCTTCGGGATCGCAGGCGCCCCAATGGCCGCCGAGCCGCGGCACGCCGCCCGAAGAGCCGCAGCCCAGGATGGTGACGCGCAGCTCGGGCGTCATGCGGCCTCCCAGGCGGCGGCCTTGGCGAAGAGCCGCTCGAAATTCGCCTCGGTGGCGGCGGCGAACGCGTCATAGGAGAGGCCGAAGACCTCGGCGCCGACCTTGGCGGTGTGGACCGTGTAGCCCGGCTCGTTGCGCTTGCCGCGATAGGGCGGCGGGGCGAGATAGGGGCTGTCGGTCTCGACCAGGATGCGCTCGAGCGGCGCGCGGGCGAAGATGTCGCGCAGCTCCTGCGATTTCGGGAAAGCGGCGATGCCGGACATCGACAGGTAGAAGCCCATCTCGAGCGCGGCCTCGGCCAGGCGCGCGCCCGAGGAGAAGCAGTGCATCACGCATGTGTAGGGCCTGGCGCGGTAGCCCTCGGCCAGGATCGCCTCCATATCCTCGTCCGCGGCGCGGGCATGGATGATGAGCGGCAGGCCGGTCTCCTGCGCCGCCTCGATATGGATGCGGAGCGAGCGCTGCTGCAGGTCAGCGCTTTCGGCGGTGTAGTGGTAGTCGAGACCGGTTTCACCGATGCCGACGAATTTCGGATGCGCGGCGAGGGCGACCAGCGCGTCGGCCGAGGCCATCGGTTCCTCGGCGGCGCTCATCGGGTGGGTGCCCGCGGCGTAGAAGACCGGGTCATGCGCCTCGGCGATAGCGCGGACCGCGGGTTCGGACCGGAGCCGCGTGCAGATCGTCACCATCCGGTGCACGCCGCCCTCGACGGCGCGGGCGATTACCTCGGCGCGCGTGTCGTCGAAATCGGGGAAATCGAGATGGCAGTGGCTGTCGGTGATCCGTGCGGTCATCATGGGGCCGAATGTTGGTTCGGCCCCGGTATCTAGGAGGCTCGGGGGAGAATCAAGCCGCGCTCAGCTGCGACCCCGGGACGCAAAGCGGGGCAGCATGGCCGAGAAGTCGCGGCCCTTGCCATCCTCTTCCTCGACAAAGCGTTCGTAGAGAGCGCGGGCGGCGGTGCCGAGCGGCGTGTCGGCATCGGCGGCCTCGGCCGCGGCTTCGGCGAGGCGGAGATCCTTCAGCATCAGCTCCGCGGCGAAGCCCGGCCGGTAGTCGTTATCGGCGGGGCTCTGGGGTCCGACGCCGGGGGCGGGGCAGTAGGTGTTCAGAGACCAGCTCTGGCCCGAGGAGGTGGAGGCCACGTCGAACATTGCCTGCCGGTCGAGGCCCAGCTTGTCGGCGAGCGCGAAGGCCTCGCAGGTGACGATCATGGTCGCGCCGAGGATCATGTTGTTGCAGATCTTCGCCGCCTGGCCGTTGCCCGCCGGGCCGCAATGCACGGCCTTCTGGCCCATGATGTCGAAGAGCGGCTTGGCGGTGTTGAAGGCGGTGACCTGACCGCCGACCATGAAGGTCAGCGTGCCCTTGTCGGCGCCGCCGATGCCGCCCGAGACCGGCGCGTCGAGCGCTTCGAGACCGGCGGCAGCGGCGTCTTCGGCGACGGCGCGCGCGGTCTCGACATCGACCGTCGAGCAGTCGAGAAGCACCGCGCCCTCGCGCATGGCCGGGATCACCTCGCGCGCGACGCGCGAGAGGATCTCGCCAT
Organism: Litorisediminicola beolgyonensis; assembly: GCF_042679605.1. NCBI lineage: Bacteria > Pseudomonadati > Pseudomonadota > Alphaproteobacteria > Rhodobacterales > Paracoccaceae > Litorisediminicola > Litorisediminicola beolgyonensis. Next base: position 25,238 of record NZ_JBHTMU010000020.1, on the reverse strand, counting down.
TGGGCAGCATGGTGATGACCACGTCCGCGCCTGTCGCGACATCGGTCGCGCTCTGGCGCACGGAGACGCCCGCGACGGTGACCGAGGCGGTGTCGAAGCCCTCGACCTCGTGGCCCGCGGCGGCGAGGTTACGGGCCATCGGGCCGCCCATATTGCCAAGGCCGATGAATCCGATCTTCATGAGGGCGTCTCCTGTGTCAGGTCGTGAAATGCGAGCGAGGCCTCGCGCACCGGCTGGAGCAGGCGCGCTGTGTCGGTCATCGGCACCTTGTCGGCGGCGTGCCGCCAGGACGGCGACTGGTCCTTGTCGATGATGCGGGCGCGGATGCCTTCGAGGAAATCGCCGTGCTCCATCGCGCGATGGGTGAAGCGATATTCGAGGTCGAGCGCCTTGCGGATCGTGGGCGTGCCCGCGCGCAGGCGGTGGATCGTCTCAAGCGCGACGGCCATCGAAAGCGGCGCGTTGCGCGAGAGCGCCTTTTCGGCGCTGCGCGCGAACTCGGTGTCCGAGGCCTTCAGCGCGTTCAGGACGTCGCGCAGGGTCTCGCCCCCGAACAGCGCGTCGATCTCGGGGCGCTCCACGGCCAGCGTGCCCTCGGGGGGCGCCTCGGCGGCGGCGGCCAGCGCGTCGGTATCGCCGGTCTCGATCAGCGCCGCGGTGACCGCGTCCCAGCGGTCGCGTGGCACGAAGACATCGGCGAAGCCCGCAAGGATCGCGTCGGCGGGTCCCATGCGCGCGGCGGTGAGGCCCAGATATTCTCCGAGCCGCCCGGGCGCGCGGGCCAGCAGGTAGCTGCCGCCCACATCCGGCACGAGACCGATCGAGCATTCCGGCATCGAGATCTGCGAGCTTTCGCAGACCACGCGATGCGAGCCGTGGCAGCCGACACCGACGCCGCCGCCCATGGTGAAGCCGTGAAGCAGGCTGACGACGGGCTTCGGGTAATCCGCGATCAGCGCGTTCAGCCGGTATTCGTCGCGCCAGAACCGCCGCCCGTATTCGTAATCGCCCTTGGTGCCGGTCGCGTACATCTCGGCGATGTCGCCGCCCGCGCAGAAGGCCTTGTCGCCCGCGCCATCGAGGATCACCAGTGAGACCGTGTTGTCCTCGAGCCAGCCGAGGAGCGCCTCTTCTATGGCGAGGCACATCTCGTAGGTGAGCGCGTTCAGCGCCTTCGGGCGGTCGAGCGTGATGCGGCCCGCGCGGCCCTCGGTCCGGATCGAGATGTCGCTCATGCGGCCTCCAGAAGCTTGCGGGCGACGATCAGGCGCATGATCTCGTTGGTGCCTTCGAGGATCTGGTGGACCCGCAGGTCCCGCACGATCTTCTCGATGCCGTAATCGGCGAGATAGCCGTAGCCGCCATGCAGCTGCAGGCAGTGATCGGCGACGCGGCTCCCGGCCTCGGTCACGAATTTCTTGGCCATGGCGCAGAAGCGCGTGGCGTCCGGCGCGCCCTGGTCGAGCTTCCAGGCGGCCTGCCGCAGGAAGGTTCGCGCCGCCTGCAGCTCGATCTCCATATCGGCCAGGCGGAACTGCAGCGCCTGGAACTGGTCGAGGCTCTGGCCGAAGGCGCGGCGTTCGCCCATGTAGTCGAGCGTCGCGTCGAGCGCCGCCTGCGCCGCGCCGAGCGAGCAGGCCGAGATATTGAGCCGCCCGCCATCGAGGCCCGCCATGGCATAGGAAAACCCGCGCCCCTCTTCGCCGAGCAGGTTCTCGGCCGGGACCGGGCAGGCGTCCATCTGCACCTGCCGGGTCGGCTGCGCGCGCCAGCCCATCTTGTCTTCGAGACCGCCAAAGCTCAGCCCCTCGGCGCCGTCCTCGACCAAGAAGGCAGAGACGCCCTTGGGCCCGTCGCCGCCGGAGCGCGCCATCACCACATAGGCGTCCGCATACCCGCCGCCCGAGATGAAGGCCTTGGTCCCGGTCAGCCGCCACCCCTCATTGGTGCGCTCGGCGCGGGTCTTCAGCGCCGCCGCGTCCGAGCCCGAGCCCGGCTCGGTCAGGCAATAGGCGCAGAAGGTCTCCATCGACACGAGACCGGGCAGGGCGCGCGCCTTCATCTCGGCCGAGCCGAAGCGGTCGATCATCGCCGCGCACATGTTGTGGATCGAGAGGAACGCCGCGACCGACGGGCAGGCCATCGACAGCGCCTCGAAGACCAGCGTGCCGTCGAGACGGCTGAGCCCGCTGCCGCCTGCCTCTTCCGAGACGAAGAGCCCGCCGAAGCCGAGCGCGGCCAGCTTGCCCCAGAGTTCGCGGGGGATGGTGCCCTCGGTTTCCCATGTGCGGGCGTGGGGTGCGATCTCGGCCGTGCCGAACTCGCGTGCCATGTCAAAGATCGCGGCGCTTTCCTCGCTCAGCGCGAAATCCATGTGTCTCCTCCCAGAACCGTCGGCGTCGGGACAGGACCATGGCCGCGCCCGCGTTGCAAGTTGTACTGCGATGGCGCAGAACCAAGGTCACCTGCCTCGCGATAGGAGGGACGCGATGAAAATCGGCATCGGAGCGATCACCCGGCGACGTCCGGCGATGTTCGCGCGACTTCTGACAAGCTTCGAGGGGCTGGAGCGCCCCGACGGCGCGGAGCTGGTCTTCCTTTTCGCCGAGAATGACAGCGCGCTTACCGTAGAGGAGATCGTGGCCGGATTCCGCGGGCGGGTGCCCGAGGAGGTCGCGCTCGAGCTGGAGCCCGAGCCGGGCATTCCCTTCGCGCGCAACAAGGTGCTCGACATGGCGCTGGCGCGGGACTGCGATTTCCTGACCTTCGTCGACGACGACGAGATGGTGACGCCCGGCTGGCTCAAGGCGCTTCTGGGCGCGGCCGAAAGCCGGGGTCTCGACCTGGTCGGAGGGCCGATCCGGCTGGTGGCGCCCGAGGACGCGCTCGATTTCTGGGAACGTGCGGCGCTCGATCACGCGGTCGAGCGCATGGAAAAGCGCGCGTCTTCGCGTGCGAAGGAGGTGAAGAGCGGGCGGGAAGGCCGCTCGCCGGTCTACACCAACAACTGGCTCGGGCGGCTGTCGACGGTGCGCGCAAAGGGGCTGAGGTTCGACGAGACCCTGCGCTACACCGGCGGCTCGGACACCCGCTTCAGCCGCGACATGACGGCGGCCGGTGGCAAGGTCGGCTGGGCGCCGGACGCCTGGACCATCCAGCCCGAGCCGAAAAAGCGATTGGGGCTGCGCTACATCTACGACCGGGCGCGCGATCAGGCGATCAACGCCATCCGCCTGCGCGACCGGCCCGCCTGGCGGGTTCTGGCGACCGTGCCCTTCCGTCTCCTGGATTTCCCGCTCCTGCTCATCGCCGCGCCGGTCCTGCGGGGGCGGGCGGCGGCCAAGGCGGCCTACAAGGCGGGCGTCATGGTGGGCCGCATCCGCGCCGTGACGGGTGCGCGCTCGGCGCATTACGCCCCGGGCACCGAGGCGGTCCATACCGAAGAGACGGACCGTCAAAGCCCGTCGTGAAACTCCTCGATCAGGCTTTCGACCACGGCGCGCATCTGCCCGTCATGGTCTTCGCCACGCTCGCGCGCCGCGGCCAGGACCGCGCGCTGGCGGGTGGTCGAGGTGCCGACATGGGCGACCTCCGAGGCGCGCTCCAGCTCGGCGCGGCAGTCCAGCGCCTCGGCATCCTCCTCGACGAGCTCGATCAGCTCCTCGGTGAGGCGCCGGAAGGGCACGATGGCCTGCGCGCCGAAATCGATGAGGCCGCGCTCGGTGCCGTAGCGCTGCGCGCGCCAGCGGTTCTCGGCGATCAGGAACGGATCGTAGACGCGCCAGCGCTGGTTGCGTGACCGGAGCCGCCAGAGCATCCGCAGGATGCACTGGTTCAGCGCCGCGAGCATCAGCGTGTCCTCGATCCGCGGCTGCACATCCATGATCCGCGTCTCGAGCGTCGGGAAGCGGGCCGAAGGGCGCAGGTCCCACCAGATCTTCGAGCTGTCCTCGATCAGCTCCAGGTCGATCAGGATCTGCACCGTGCGGCGGTAATCCTCCCAGTTCTGGAACTGCGGCGGCAGGCCGGTGCGGGGCAGGTTGTCGAAGACCGAGATCCGGTAGGACGCCATGCCGGTGTCGTCGCCCTGCCAGAACGGCGAGGAGGCCGAGAGCGCCAGGAGATGCGGCAGGAAATAGGTCATCTGCCGCATCAGGTCGGCGCGCAGCGTGTCGCTGTCGAGCCCGACATGGACATGCATCCCGCAGATCAGCATCCGCCGCACGATCGAGCCGAGATCGCGGTTCAGCGTCTCGTAGCGATCCTTCTGGGTGTGGCGCTGCTGCTTCCAATCCGCAAGCGGGTGGCAGGAGGCGGCGATGGGCGCCACGCCGAATTCGCGGGCGCAACGGGCCACCGTGGCGCGGAGATGCTTCAGCTCGCCCCGCGCCTCGCCCACGGTCGCGCAGACCTTGGTGCCGATCTCGATCTGGCATTTGAGGAATTCCGGGCTGACCTGATCCTCGAGCTCGGCGCTGCACGCCTCCATCAGCCCGTCAGGCGCCTCGCACAAGGCCATCGTCTCGAGATCGACGAGAAGGTATTCCTCCTCGATCCCGATGGAGAAACTGGGATCGCTCATGGCCCCAGACTGGCAGACCCGGGGCCGCCGGTCCATGCCCGAGGTCTCAGGCGGCGGTTTCCAGCAGATCCTCGATGGTCCGCTCGGGCTGGCCGAGGATATCGAGCAGCGCCGCCGGGTCCTCCTGCACGGTCACCAGCATCTCCGGGACCGACGACCAGTAGCGCTCGTAGAACTCGGCCAGCTGGCGGCCGGGCTTCGACGCCACGAGAATGCCCGCGATCATCTCGGCATGGCTGCGCGGCATCAGGCTCGCGACCCGGGTGTGGAAGCTCATCAGCTCGGCATAGGAGATGCGGTGATCGGTGACGTCGCGCATGTCGAGAAGCTGCGTCTGCCCGGGCCGGAAATCGGGATGCGCGAGATAGGCTTCGAAGACGCGCGCGATCTCGGCAATCTCGAGACTGCCGTGGTGGCGCACGTAGCACAGCCCGCGACGGGCGAGGATACGGAACTCGGTCGGCACGCAGACAAGTCCAGCGGTCATGAAAAAGGGGCGCCCGACTGAACGGACGCCCCGGTTTTACCAAACGGTAAGATTTAGTCCATGGCCTTGAAGTTGAACGCCGCCCCGTCCTTGATCCCCGAGAACCACCGCGCCGTCACGGTCTTGGTCTTGGTGTAGAAGCGGAAGGCGTCGGGGCCGTACTGGTTCAGGTCGCCGAAGGCCGATTTCTTCCAGCCGCCGAAGGTGTGGTAGCTGAGCGGCACCGGGATCGGGAAGTTGATGCCGACCATGCCGACATTGACCCGGTGCGCAAAGTCGCGCGCAGTGTCGCCATCGGCGGTGAAGATCGCCGTGCCGTTGCCATAGGGGTTGTCCATGGTCAGCTTCAGCGCGTCCTCGTAGGTTTCGGCGCGCACCTGGCTCAGGACCGGGCCGAAGATCTCTTCCTTGTAGATCTCCATGTCCGGCGTGACGTGGTCGAAGAAGGACGGACCGACGAAGAAGCCGTTCTCGTAGCCCTGCAGCGAGAAGCCGCGCCCGTCGACCACGAGATCCGCGCCCTGGTCCACGCCCGAGCCGATCAGCTTCTCGATGCGCTCCTTGGCGGCGGCGGTGATGACCGGGCCGTAATCGACCTCTTCCTCGGCGGTGTAGGGGCCGACCTTGAGCTTCTCGATCTTCGGGATCAGCCGCTCGCGCAGAACCTCGGCGGTCTCCTCGCCCACCGGCACGGCGACCGAGATCGCCATGCAGCGCTCGCCCGCGGCGCCGAAGCCCGCCCCCACGAGAGCGTCCGCGGCCTTGTCCATATCCGCGTCGGGCATGATGATCATGTGGTTCTTGGCGCCGCCGAAGCACTGGGCGCGCTTGCCGTTAGTCGCCGCGCGTCCGTAGATATACTGCGCGATCGGCGTCGAGCCCACGAAGCCCACCGCCTGGATGGTCTCGTTGTCGAGGATCGCGTCGACGACCTCCTTGTCGCCGTTGACGACCTGCAACACGCCATCGGGCAGACCGGCCTCTTTCAGTAGCTCGGCGAGCCTGAGCGCGGTCGAGGGGCAGCGCTCGGAAGGCTTCAGGATCATCGCGTTGCCGCAGGCCAGCGCCGGGGCCATCTTCCAGAGCGGGATCATTGCGGGGAAGTTGAAGGGCGTGATGCCCGCCACGACGCCCAAGGGCTGGCGCATCGAGTAGAGATCGATCCCCGGGCCGCCATCGTCGGTGAACTCGCCCTTGAGCATCGCCGGCGCGCCCATGCAGACCTCGACCACCTCGAGACCGCGCTGCACGTCGCCGCGCCCATCGGGCAGCGTCTTGCCGTGCTCGCGGCTGACCAGCTCGGCCAGCTCGTCCATGTGCTCGTTGATGAGCTGGCCGAACTTCATCATCACCCGCGCGCGGCGCTGCGGGTTGGTCGCGGCCCAGCCCTTCTGGGCCTCGGCGGCGCGCGCGACCGCGTCGTTCAGCTCGTCCACGGTGGCCAGCGGAACCTTCGCCTGCACTTCGCCGGTGGCGGGGTTCATCACGTCCGCGAAGCGGCCCGAGCCGCCCTTGACCTGCTGGCCGTCGATATAATGCGTCAGTTCCTTCATGGCGGTCTCCTCCATCCGAAGATTGATCGTTGGGGGGCAACCTAGTCTTGCAGCGGTGCAGGGAACAGGGGCATGTTCTCAAAAAGGCTTTGCAGGAATTCAGGTGCCGGCAGGATGCAGGACTGGGACGACATGCGGATTTTCCTCGCCACCGCGCGCGGAGAGAGCCTGTCGGCCGCCGGTCGGGCGCTCCGGCTCGACCCGGCCACGGTCGGCCGCCGCATCCAGCGGCTGGAGCACGCGGTCGGCGCGCCGCTCTTCGCCAAGTCGCCGCAGGGATACGCGCTGACCGAAGCGGGGGCGCGGCTTTTGTCCCATGCCGAAGAGGCCGAGCAGGCGATGCAGGCGGCGACCGATGCCGTCGCCGGGGTGGACGAGGGGCTCTCGGGCCAGATCCGCATCGGCGCGCCCGATGGCTGCGCGAATTTCCTACTGACGCAGGTCTGCGCGCGCATCGCCGCCGCCAATCCCGGGCTCGACATCCAGATCCTCGCCCTGCCGCGCGTGGTGAACCTCTCGAAACGCGAGGCCGACATGGCCGTCGCCGTCTCGGCGCCCACCGCCGGTCGGCTGACCGTGCAGCGGCTCACCGACTACAAGCTGCATCTCGCTGCCCACCGCACCTATCTCGAGGCCCATCCCCCCATCGCCACGCTCGCCGATCTCTCGGCCCATGCGATCGTCGGCTACATCCCCGACATGATCTTCGACAAGGAGCTCGATTACCTCGCCGATCTCGGGCTCGACCGGGTGCGGCTCGCGTCGAACTCGGTCTCGGTGCAGCTCCAGATGCTGCGCGCCGAGGCCGGGGTGGGGATCGTGCATGATTTCGCGCTGCCCGCCGCGCCCGAGCTGGTCCGCATCCTGCCCGAGGCGCTGTCGCTCAGCCGCAGTTTCTACCTCGTGCGCCATGCCGACGACCGGCGGCTCGACCGGATGAACCGCTTCGCCGCGCTCCTGACCGAGGAGATCCGCCGGGAGGTCGCGAGACTCGAAGGTCTGACTTGACAGATCGGCCCGCTCCCGCCGACCTTTCAAGTAAGACAGGTTGAATTCACGCACGGGAGGGCTCGACATGCAGGTCCATCACATTCTCAAGAACAAGGCCGATGACGGCGTCGTCACGGTTCCGCCGGGCACCAGCCTGCGCGAGGCCGCCAAGATCCTCTCAGAGCGCCGGATCGGTACCGTCGTCATTTCGGCGGACGGGATCGAGGCGCAGGGCATCCTGTCCGAGCGCGACATTGTGCGCGTCCTGTCGATGCGCGGTGCGGCCTGCCTCGATACCAATGTCGACGACGTGATGACCAAGAGCCTGCAGACCTGCACCCGGACAGATCAGGCCGACGCGGTGCTCCAGCGCATGACCGATGGCCGCTTCCGCCACATGCCGGTGGTCGAGGACGGCAAGCTCGTGGGGCTGATCACGCTCGGCGACGCGGTCAAGGCCCGCCTGACCGAACTGGCGGCCGAGAAGGACGCGCTCGAGAGCATGGTGTCCAACTCCTGGTAACCCCGTGGCAGGCCCGGAAAATCTTCGGGCTTGCACTGCCTTGCGCAATATTGTTGCGTTACGCCCAACTTGAAAGGGAGGGCGCCGCCCCATGCGTATCGGTCTCTATCCGGGCACGTTCGATCCGATCACGCACGGGCATATCGACATCATCCGGCGCGCCACGGTCCTTGTCGACCGGCTCGTGATCGGGGTTGCGATCAACCGCGACAAGGGCCCGCTCTTCGATCTCGAAGAGCGCGTGGCGATGATCGAAGCCGAATGCGTTAGCCTGTCCGAGCAGACCGGCACCGAGTTGGTGGTGACCCCGTTCGAGGGGCTTCTCGTCGAGACCGCCCGCGATCTCGGCGCGCAGATCATCATCCGCGGCCTGCGCGCGGTCGCGGATTTCGAATACGAGTTTCAGATGGTCGGCATGAACCGTGCGCTCGATACCAAGATCGAGACCGTCTTCCTGATGGCCGAGGCCCGGCACCAGGCCATCGCCTCGCGGCTGGTGAAAGAGGTCGCGCGGCTCGGCGGAGACGTGTCGAAATTCGTCACGCCACCGGTCCGCGCGGCGCTCAAGAAGAAATACGGCTGAACGGCAAAACGCGGCACCGTTTCCGATGCCGCGCCAATCCTTGAGTGAGCGCGCGATTGTATCGCGCCGCGTGCCAATCGCCTTTACGCGTTCCAGGCCTTGTCCGTGCCGCCCAGACCGCCCTCGAGCACACGCGTCGGCAGACCGATCCGGTCGAGCACGGTGAAGAAGGGCTTGGGATCCAGTTCCTCGACATTCTTCATGGTCTTGGCGTCCCAGTCGCCTTCAGCGATCAGGATCGCGGCGGCGACCGGCGGCACGCCCGCGGTGTAGGAGATGCCCTGGCTGCCCACCTCTTCGTAGGCTTCCTTGTGGTCGGCGACGTTGTAGACGAAGACCTCGACCTCTTCGCCGTCCTTCACGCCCTTCACCAGATCGCCGATGCAGGTCTTGCCGGTGTAGTTCGGCGCGAGGCTCGCGGGATCGGGCAGGCAGGCCTTCACCACTTTCAGCGGCACGACCTCTTGCCCCTCGGCGGTGGTGACCGGCTGCTCGGAGAGAAGGCCGATATTCTTCAGGACGGTGAAGACGTTGATGTAGTGATCGCCGAAGCCCATCCAGAAGCGCACGTCGGCCTCCGGGTAGTTCGTCGCCAGCGAATGCACCTCGTCATGGCCGGACTGGTAGGCGCGCTGGCTGCCCACGACCGGCAGGTCCCAGTCGCGGCCCGAGGCGAACATCGTGGTTTCCTTCCACTGGCCGTCTTCCCAGTAATAGACGACGCCGGTGAACTCGCGGAAATTGATCTCCGGGTCGAAATTCGTCGCGAAATACTTGCCGTGTGACCCTGCGTTGATGTCGACGATGTCGATGCTCTTCACCTCGTCCATGTACTCGTCGATGGCGAAGCGGGCGAAGGCGTTCACCACGCCCGGATCGAAGCCCGCGCCGAGGATCGCGGTCACGCCCTTTTCCGCGCAGAGATCGCGCTTCTTCCACTCGTAATTGGCATACCAGGGCGGGGTTTCGCAGATCTTGTCGGGCTCTTCGTGGATCGCGGTGTCGATATAGGCCGCGCCGGTGGCGATGCAGCCGTCGAGCACATGCATGTTCACGAAGGCCGTGCCCACGTTGATGACGATCTCGGCGCCGGTCTTGCGGATCAGCTCGGCCACGGCGTCGCTGTCGGTCGCGTCGACCGCATGGGCCTGGAACGGGCCGTCGACCTTCATCGCGCCCTTCTCGTGAACGCTGGCGATGATGTCGTCGCATTTCGACTTGGTCCGCGAGGCGATGTGCAGATCGCCCAGGATGTCGTTGTTCTGCGCGCATTTATGCGCGACGACCTGCGCGACGCCACCGGCGCCGATGATGAGCACGTTCTTCTTCAAGGCAGACTCTCCCTTCTGTTCAGGCACCGCGGCTCAGGAGAGCGCCGCGGCGAAATCTTCGTAACCGAAATCGCGGACCAGCCGCTCGGTCCCGTCCTCTTCGCGGATCGCGATGGCGGGCATCTTCACACCGTTGAACCAGTTCTTCTTGACCATCGTGTAACCGGCCGCGTCCTGCATGCTCAGCCGGTCGCCGGGTTTCAGCGCCTCGGGAAAGCGGAACTCGCCGAAGATATCGCCCGCGAGGCAGGACTTGCCGCAGACCATCCACTCCTCGGGACCGTCATTGGGCGCCATCTTGGCGCTCTCGCGGTAGATTAGGAGATCGAGCATATGCGCCTCGATCGAGCTGTCGACGATGGCGAGGTTCTTGCCGTTGAAGAGCGTGTCGAGAACCGTGACCTCGAGCGTGGTCGAGCGGGTGATCGCCGCCTCGCCGGGTTCGAGGTAGACCTGCACCTCGTTCTGACCGGCAAAGCGCTTCAGCCGCTCGGCGAGCCTCTCGAGCGGGTAGCCCTCGCCGGTGAAATGGATGCCGCCGCCGAGGCTGATCCACTCCATCTTCCGGATCAGGTGCCCGAAGCGCTGCTCGATCATGCCGAGCATCGCGTCGAAGCGCTCGAAATCGGCGTTCTCGCAGTTGTTGTGGAACATGAAGCCGGTGACGAGATCGGCGACCGGCTCGATATCCTCGGGCGCGTGCTCGCCCAGCCGCGAGAAGGGGCGCGCCGGATCGGCCAGGTCGAAGCCCGAGGTCGAGACGCCGGGATTGACCCTGAGCCCGCGCACATGGCCCTGGCTGACGCCCTCGAAGCGGCGCAGCTGACCGGCGGTGTTGAAGATCACCTTGTCCGAGTTCGCGAGGACCTCGTCGATCTCGTGATCGGCCCAGGCCACGGAATAGGCATGGGTCTCGCCGGGAAACTTCTCGCGCCCGAGCTTCACCTCGAAGAGCGAGGAGGACGTGGTGCCGTCCATGTAGTCGGACATGAAATCGAAGACCGACCAGGTGGCGAAGCACTTCAGCGCCAGAAGCGCCTTGGCGCCGGATTCCTCGCGGAGCCAGGCGATCTTTTCCATGTTGGGACGAAGCCGCGCCTTGTCGATCAGGTAGTAGGGGGTCTGCAGCATGGGCCAACCTCCGGGGGCGTGCGTGTTGAACGGGTGGTATAGGGATTAGCGCCGGTGGTCACAAGCCGCGCGCTCAGGTCTCCTGCAACTCCGGCAGCATCGCCCGGATCTCGCGGATGCGCGAGGCCGGGGCGGGATGGGTGCCGAGGATCTCGGGGCCCCGGTCACCGGCCACGTCCTCCATCCTCTGCCAGAAGACCGCCGCCTCTTCGGGGTCGAACCCGGCCTCGGTCATGGTCACGAGCCCGAGCCGGTCCGCCTCGAGTTCCTGGTTGCGCGAATAGGGCAGGGCGAGCCCATAGCGCAGGCCGAGCCCCAGCGCCGCCATGATCTCGCGGTCGAACTGGATGTCGGATTGCGCAAGAAAGAAGGCCACCAGCGTCTCGATGATCCCCTGCGCGCGGGCATTGCCCATCCTCTCGCGCGGATGGTCGGCCTGAAGATGGCCGATCTCGTGACCGATCACCGCCGCAAGCTGCGCCTCGGTTTCGGCCACCTCGTAGATGCCGCGGAAGATGCCGATCTTGTTGCCGGGAAGCGCGAAGGCGTTGATCCGGTCGGTCTCGAACGCGGCGACCTCCCAGGCGTCGGGGTTCTGCCCCGCGGCCCGGAGCATCTCGGCCGAGAGCTCCTGCACCACCCGCGCAAAACGCGCATCCTGCGTGACCGGCGTCTCACTGTGCACCTCGGCCCAGGCCTGTTCTCCCATCGCCGCCGCCTCGGCCTCGGACACCAAGACCGCCGCCTCGTCGCAGCCCGCCGTTCCGAGCGGCAAGGCGAGGGCCGCGCCCTGCAGGAGAAAGCGGCGGCGTCCCATCGGCGCATGGCAGAGGCAGGGCAAGGGCAGTTCCTTTCGCAGCGGTTCACAGCCGAACCCGCGCGGGCCATGCGGAGTTCCGGCTTGTCTCTCGCCGCGGCTCCGAAGAGGGTGGGCAAAAGCGGTTCTGGAGGCATCGAGATGACGGCGAAGAAAGTGGTGGTGACGGGCGCGGCGCAGGGTCTTGGACTGGCCTGCGCCGAGAGGTTTCACGCCGATGGCGCAGAGGTCGTGCTGGTCGATATCGACGAGGCGCGTCTCGCGCAGGAGGCCGAGCGCCTCGGCGCACGCGCGACGCCGCTCGTCTCCGACCTCGCGCGCATGGACGCCGCCTCGGCCGAGGCGCTCATCGCCGCTGCCGAGGTCGCGATGGGCGGGATCGACGTGCTGATCAACAACGCGGGCGTCATCCACCAGGCCGATTTCGTCGATTTCCCCGAAGAGGCCTTCGACCGCACCCTCGCGGTCAATCTCAAGGCGCCCTTCCTTCTGGGCCAGGCGGCGGCGCGCGCGATGATCGCGGCAGGCAAAGGCGGGGCGATCATCAACATGTCCTCGGTCAATGCCGAGCTCGCGATCCCGAACGCCGTGGCCTATGCCTGCTCGAAGGGCGGCATGAAGCAGTTGACCGCCGTCATGGCCGTCGGACTGATCCGCCACGGCATCCGCGTCAACGCGATCGGCCCGGGCACCATCGCCACCGACATGGTGTCGCGCTCGGTCGCGCAATCGGACGAGGCGCGCCGAACGATCCTCTCGCGCACGCCCGCGGGCCGCATGGGCGAACCCTCCGAGATCGCCTCGGTCGCGGCCTTCCTCGCCTCGGACGACGCCTCCTACATCGTCGGCCAGACGATCTATCCCGATGGCGGCCGGATGATCCTGAACTACACGATGCCGGTCGAGGAGTAGTCTGCGCCGCCCTCATGGTTGCCGCAGACGGCGCCGCATTAGCCCTTCGTCAACCGCGTTCACGTTTTCCGGCCCGGTTTTACCGGCAGTTAAGCCTTTGCCGCCAGACTGCTCCCACGTGGAAGAGGGACAGTGATGTGCAGGCTTTGATCGTCGAAGATAATCCGGGATTGGCGTTCCTCTGGTCTGAGACCCTGGAGGACGCGGGCTTCGCCTGCGACAGCGTCGATGATTGCGAAAGCGCGATGCCTTTGGTCCTGCGCAAGCGCTACGACGTGGTGATCCTCGATCTGATCGTCAAAGACGGCAACACGCTTAGCCTGTCGGACTGGATCTCGATGCGGTCGCCGGACACCGCGGTGATCATGCTGACCGGAGCGGCGGTGTTCCGCAACGGCGAGCACACGACCGAAGCCAGCGGCGTCGACTGGTTCCTGCGCAAACCGGTCCCGCCGTCGGACCTCCGGGCGATGGCGCTCTATCTCAGCGAGCGCAAGACCGACGGCGCCCGCGTCGCGACCGCTTGATCGAGACAACGGTTGGTTGCCGATGGGCGCGACCGTCTCGAGGGTTCGGCACTTGATCTCTCGGGAACGTCATCTGAAGAGGATCCGAGGGACTGTCTGCAGAGAAGTGTCGATCACACAAGCGATCCGAGCTCTCGATCGTCCTTGTGATTTGCGCATTGAGGCTGTCGCCTGATCTCCTCTCTCAGCGGCTCAGCGGCTCAGCGGCTCAGCGGCTCAGCGGCTCAGCGGCTCAGCGGCTCAGCAGATCATCGCACATTCTGCGAAAACACTCAGGGAGCATCGGACCTAGATTGGCATCCGATCCATCGCCGAGGCCTGCATCAAGACAAGTCCCAACGCCGAGCTACTCGGCAAATCGCAACGCAACGGACCGCCATCGTTTCGTCAGAGCGCTTGGACCGCGTCTCGGATACGCGCGAAGCTGACCGGTTTCGGGATCACGTCGTTGAACCCCCGGGCACGGACGAGCTCCGGGTCATGCAGCGCCTGGTCGGCGGTGACCGCAATGATCCGCATTTGCCGCGGCGGATCGTCGGGAGAGGACCGGATCGCCGCGATTGCCTCGAGCCCCGTCATCGGACGCATATGGATATCCATCAGCACGAGATCGATCCTGTCAGCTTCGTCCGCGAGCCGTTCGAGACAGCGACGCCCGTCTTCGGCCTCGATGCACTCGACGCCAAGCTCTTCCAGCATCTCGCTCATCATAAAGCGCGTTGCTCCATCGTCTTCGACAAGGAGAATACGTTTTCGGGCCGATCCACGGTCCACGGTACAGAGTGTCATCGCGTGCCCTTTCGAACCTCTTGGATTGATCGCGCGCCGCAGCATCCCCAGATCATGCCGCCCGGTGCTCCAGCGCCGACGCCTGGCGAGGCTCGAGCGGAATCTCGACAGAAAAGCTCGCGCCCTCGCCAAGTGCGCTGACAAGCGTGATCCGACCGCCCAGAAGATCGACCAGCTTCCGGGTGATCGCGAGGCCAAGACCGCTCCCTCCGACCGCGCGGCTCATCGATCCGTCGACTTGGCGGAACTGCTCGAAAATCCGGGTGTGATCGGCCGGATCGATGCCGATCCCGCTGTCCTGCACCGAAAAGATCACCGACGGCGCTCCGTCGAGGCTCCCACGCCGAAGTGACAGCACCACGTCGCCCTCGGGGGTGAACCGGACCGCGTTGTCGATCAGATTGATCATCACCTGGCGGAGGCGCGCCGGGTCGGTCACCAGGGTCTCCGGAAGATCGGGATCGAGCTCGATCCGCGTCCAAACCGCGTTCCCGGATTTGCGCGCGGCACCACCCAGGGCGACATCGAGCGTCTCGACCAGGTCCGGCAGAGACGTCTCGGCCATGCGCGCTTCCAGCCGTCGCGCTTCGAGGCGCGAGGCGTCGAGCACCTTGCTCAACAGCTCAAAGAGCCCCTCGGCAACTTCGCGCCCGTGCCGCGCGCGAGTTTTCTGCCGCTCCGGCACCTCGGCATTCTCGATCAGTTCGAAAATCCCTATGATCGCATTGAGCGGCGTGCGCACCTCGTGGCTCATCATCGACAGAAACTCGGATTTCGAGCGCGCCAATGTTTCGGCCTCCTCGGTGGCGTCGCGCAGGCCGCGTTCGAGATCGAGCCGCATGGAGGTCATCTCTCTCAGCCCCTCCACGGCGCGGCTGAGGGCAGCGATGTCGTCGTCGCCGTCCAGCGGCACGACCGGCGCCAAATCCCCGTCTCGCAGCGCCTGCGCCTGAGTTTCGAGCCGCGCAAGACGTTGCGCAAGCTGGCGTTCGACCACGAAATAGATCACCGCGGCGGCCAGCGCGGCGGCCAGCGCAGCACTTACCGCCAGGATCACGACCGCCCGGGCGTTCGCGGCCACCGCATCGCTTCGCACGCGTTCGACCCGTGCCTGCTGAGCGCGCACGAGGCCTGAGATCGTGTCGCTGATCGAGCGCGCGTCGGCCATAAGCCGCTCCGCGGAGGCGCGTATCTCCGACGTCGCAGCCAGCGCCGCGCGCTTCAGGTCCAATCCCTCCGGCGCGCGGATCATGCTATGGAACGCCCGCAAGGTCGGTGCAAAGGCGCCGGTGTCGACCAGCGGCTCGATCCGCGAAAGGCTCGCGAAAAACTCCGCGGAGCGTACCTGAAGAAGGGCAAGCGCGCGATCGTAGACCGCCACGCTCTCGGCGCGTTCCAGCGCATCGAGCGCAGTCGTGAGCCCTTGAAGCTCCGCGATGGTTTTCGTCAGTCGCGGCAAGAGGCTCCGTTCATCCGCGCCTCGGTCGGGTGCGGCCAGCGCGGAATTCTGCGCCAGAACCAGTGCTTCGCGGATCTCCTGCAGACCGGCGGCCGTCGAACGGAACACCGCCGGTACGGAGGCTTCGGCCGCGCGTCGCGCGCGGTCGTGCCCCTGGAGCGCGGTTATATGCGGCATGAGCCGCTCGACCCGTTGCGACAGCGCGTCCATTGCGCCGTCCAAGGGCTCCTGGCCCGAGGAGATCCGGGCCGAGAGCGACGCGCTGCGGTCGGCGATCTCGTCGATCTCGGCCTGCGTGTCGGGCCCCGCCGGGTTCGACAGAAGCGCCGCGACCGGCCCGCTCAGCGAAAACGCGTCGGCGCTGACCCGTTCGAGCTGCACGAGCACCGGCAGCGCATCCTGCGCGACCTCGTCGAAGCGCCGCTCCATCTGCCGTAGAGACAAGACGGCAACCCCGACGAGCGCCACGGCGAGCGCGGTGATGCAGCCGATCCCGAGGCGGAGGCGATGGGCGGTGCTGCGGCGGTTCATGGGCATGTCGTCCGGGATTAACGCGATCTTAGAGACTCGACCCTACGCTGCCTGACTTAATGGACGGTAAACGGAGGCAGGCGCGATGCATCGAAGAAGGGTCCTCGCGGGGGCGAGCGCGGTGCTTCTGTCGGCGGGGGCAGGGTGGTCGCTGCCGCAGGGGCTTGGTGCGGCCGTGTCCGGGCGAGCCGCGAAGAACCCGTTGCGCGGCCTGGTTCCCGAGGGGTGCGCGGCCAATCTCGCGCCGGTCCAGGCGGCCTGGTCGGAGCTGACCGGACAGCCGGTCGAGTTGCAGGTCGCCGATCTCGACGGAATCACGACGCAGATGATGCTCGACCGGATTTCGGGCCTCTCGGACTACGATTTCGCGCTCCCGGCCACTTTCGGTCTGCCCGATCTGGTCGCGGCGCGCGCGATCCAGCCCTTTGCGCCCTTGGCGCAGGCCACCGGCATCGGTTTCGATGCCGTGGCGTCGGGACATCTTTATACCAAGGGCGATGTGTTCGAGGGCGCGCGCTATGGTGCCCAGACCGACGGCGATGTCTACCTGATGTTCTACCGCCGCGATCTTGCCGATCAGCTCGAGCAGGCGACGGGGACGCGTTTCGCGATCCCCTCGGACTGGCCGACGCTCGATGGGCAGATGGAAGCGCTTCACCGTCCCGATCAGGAGCAATATGGCGGCGTCCTGTTCCGCGTCCCGGGCTATCTCGGCTGGGAGTATCTTGCGCGCCTCGATGCCGAGGGGCATCGGCCCTTCGACGAGGATTTCGAGCCGCAGTTCAACTCCGAGGCGGCCTTTGGCGTGCTCGAGGCGATGCGCCGGAGCCAGGACCATCTGCATCCGGCCTCGCTCAAGGCCGGGCTTTTCGAGAATTGGGAGGTCTACCGGAGCGAAAAGATCTTCGCGAATATCGGCTGGGGCGGCTCGCAAAAGGCTTTCAACGCGCCCGGTTCTCCCCTGCGCGGCAAGCTCCTCCATGGCGCGCTTCCGCCCGGCGCCGGTCGGGGCGGGGGGTATTTCAACTGGGGCTGGTCCTATGTGGTGCCGACCCATGCCGCACAGCCCGAGGCCGCCTATCTCTTCGCGATGCTCGCGATGACCGACGAGGTGTCGACCCGCGCGATCCGCGAGAGCGCGGGCTTTTTCGATCCGTTCCTGCCGGTGCATTACGGTGACGACGCGGTGCGCGCGGCCTATTCCGACCCCTTTCTCGAGGTGCATCGCGCCGCAATGGCGCGCGCCGCGCCCGATCTCTACCTGCCGGGGCATATCAACTACATGTCGCGGCTGAACGCCCATCTCGCCGCCGCGATGGATGGCAGCGAAAGCCCCCGGACGGCCTTGGCGCTCATCGCGTCCGAATGGCGCGTGATCACGGTGGAAATGGGGGCCGCCGCGCAGAAACGCCGCTGGCGGGCGCTGATCGGAACCGGCTGACACGGATGGTATCTGCAAGACCTGTTTTCGCACCCTCCGCCGCTCGCACTGTGGCAATGCGCGCGCGTCGCTCTAGCTCTGCCGCACAGACTGACGAAACGTGGAGGACATGATGGATCGTCGAAATTTCTTGCGAAATGCAGCGCTTGGCGGTGCGGGAACCGCGGCCCTGGCCGCTCCGGCGCTGGCACAATCGAGCCCGCAGGTGCAGTGGCGCTGCACCTCCTCCTTCCCGCAATCGCTGGACACGATCTTCGGCGGTGCGCAGGACGTGGCGACCTATGTGCGCGAAGCGACCGATGGCGCCTTCGACATCCAGGTCTTCGCCGGCGGCGAGATCGTGCCGGGCCTGCAGGCCGCCGACGCGGTCCAGAACGGCACCGTCGAGATGTGCCATACCGCGGCCTATTACTATGTCGGCAAATCGCCGACCTGGGCCCTGGGCGCGGTGATCCCCTACGGCCTCAACAATCGGGGCATGAACGCCTGGCTCTATTACGGTGACGGCCTGAATCTCTTGAACGAGTTCTACAACGCGCAAGGCCTGCACTACCTGCCCGCGGGCAATACCGGCACGCAGATGGGCGGATGGTTCCGCAACGAGATCGGCGGCCTGGCGGATATGGAAGGTCTGCAGATGCGGATCGCGGGTCTCGCGGGCCGGATCATGGAGCGGATCGGCGTGGTCAGCCAGCAGATCGCGGGCGGCGACATCTATCCCGCGCTCGAGCGCGGCACCATCGACGCGGCCGAATGGATCGGCCCCTATGACGACGAGAAGCTCGGCTTCTACCAGGTCGCGCCCTATTACTATTATCCCGGCTGGTGGGAGGGGAACCTGACCCTCAACTGCTTCGTCAACCGCGAAAGCTGGGAAGGGCTGCCCGACGCGTACAAGAGCCTTCTCTCGACCGCTTGCCGCGCGGCCAATACCGAGATGATGGCCGAGTACGACTACAAGAACCCGACCGCGCTGCGCTCGCTGGTGTCGAACGGCGCGCAGCTGCGCGCCTATCCGCAGGACGTGCTGGACGCGACCTATGACGCGGCGATGTCGCTCTATTCCGAGCTCTCCGAAAGCGATCCGGAATGGAAGAAGATCTATGACAGCATGATGGCGTTCCAGGCCGAGCACTTCCTGTGGCAGCAGGTGGCGGAATCGACCTTCGCGCAGTTCATGCAGGACAAGCAGCGCAACAACCAGCTGCCCGCCCAGCAGTAAGCGGCTGAGCTTTTCAAAAGAGACGGGCCCGGGGAACATCTCCCCGGGCCCGTTTTTTCATGCGGTGTCTGGCGGTCTCAGTTGCCGAAATTGAATCCGCCGGAGCCGCCGCCGCTGTCCGAGCCGCCCCCATCGGAGGCTCCACCGTCGCTGGCGGGCTCTTCGGTCTCGGGCGCGTCGCTTTCGGGCGCGGCCGTGTCCTGGCTGTCCGACCCGAAGTTCAGACCCCCGGAGCCGCCCGATCCCGCGTCCGAGCCAGAGCTTTCGCCCTCCGACGGTGCCGCGTCGGATCCGCCCGAGCCACCGAAGTTGAAGCCGCCGCCGCCGGACGCGCCTTCCCCGGAGCCGGAGCCGGAGCCGGAGCCGCCGTCGGACGAACCGCTCTCATCGCCGCCGCCGAAATTGAACCCGCCCGAGCTGCCCGAGCCAGAGCTCGACCCCGAGCTCTCCGATCCGCCGCCGCCGAAGTTCAGGCCCGGGGACGAGCCGCCCTCTGCCGGAGCGGTGGCCGCCGGACGGTTGGCGCGCTGCGCCTCGCGGTCGGCCTTGTAATGGGTCACGAGCGAGGGCACCGCGATCACCAGGAGGATCAGCACGAACTGGATCGCGATATAGGGCAGGACGCCGCGATAGATCTGCGGCGTGCGGATGCGCGGCATGGTCCGCCCGGTCTGCTCGTCTTTCCAGTCCTCGGAGGGCGCCACCGAGCGCAGGTAGAACAGCGCGAAGCCGAAGGGTGGCGTCAGGAAGGAGGTCTGCAGGTTCATCGACAAGATCACGCCGAACCAGACGAGGTCGATCCCAAGCGTCTCGGCCACCGGCGCGAGGAGCGGCACCAGGATGAAGGCGATCTCGAAGAAGTCGAGGAAGCAGCCGAGGATGAAGATCACGATCGTGACCACGACGAGGAAGCCGAACTGTCCGCCGGGCAGGCCCAAGAGCAGCTCTTCGAGCCAGATCTGCCCGTTCACGCCGTAGAAGGTCAGGCCGAAGACCCGCGCGCCGATCAGGATGAACATCACGAAGGCCGAGAGTTTCGCCGTCGCCTCGACCGCCGAGCAGGTGGTCTTGAAGTCGAGCCGTCCCTTGGCGATGGCGAGGATCAGCGCGCCGACCGCGCCCATCGCGCCGCCCTCGGTGGGGGTGGCGATGCCGAGGAAGATCGTGCCCAGCACCAGGAAGATCAGTGCCAGCGGCGGGATCAGGACGATCACCACCTCTTCGGTCAGCTTCGACAGGAGGCCGAGCTTCATGTAGCGGTTGGCCAGCGCGATGCCGAGGCAGATCAGCACCGTCGTCGCCGCGGCGAAGACCGTGCGCGTCGCGGGGATCATGTCGGCGAAGAGCAGCTTCGCGGAGGCGAGGTAGATCACCACCGCCAGCACCGCCATCGCCACCAGCGACCAGACCCCGTCTCCGAGCGTGCGCTCTTCGGGCGGCAGCGCCGGGACGGCATCGGGACGCAGGAGCGTCAGGCCGAAGATGTAGAGACAGTAGACCGCGATGATGATGAGCGCGGGGTAGAGCGCGCCCAGATACATGTCGCCCACCGACACGCCGAGCTGGTCGGCCATGACGATCAGGACGAGCGACGGCGGCACGATCTGCGCCAGTGTGCCCGCCGCGGCGATCGTGCCCGTGGCGACCGAGGGGTCGTAATTGTAGCGCTGCATGATCGGCAAGGAGATCAGCCCCATCGCGATCACAGAGGCCGCGACGACGCCGGTCGTGGCGGCGAGAAGCGCGCCGACCAGGACGACCGCGAAGGCCACGCCGCCCCGGAGCGGTCCGAAGAGCTGGCCGACCGTGTCGAGCAGATCCTCGGCCATGCCGGATCGCTCCAAGATCAGCCCCATGAAGGTGAAGAATGGAATCGCCAGAAGCGTGTCGTTCGACATGATGCCGAAGACCCTCTCCGGCATGGCGCGAAGAAGCGGCCAGAAGAGGTTGATCTCGTTGGAATAGTCCGAGAGGCCAACGCCGATCACGAAGTAGAAGAGGCCGCCCGCCGCGAGCGTCAGCGCGACCGGGTAGCCCAGAAGCAGCATGCCCATCACCGAGATGAACATGATGGGGGCGAGGTTGTGGGCGATAAGCTCGATCATCTCAGCGCTCCCCGCCCGCGTTGCGTGTGGCCGGAGGTTCCGTCTCCTCGGCCTCGGGCATCGGCAGGTCGCCGGTCAGCCGCGCCGCGCTCTTGAAGATCTCCGAGAGCGCCTGCGCCAGAAGCAGCACGAACCCGACCAGCACCCAGAGCTTCGCGGGCCAGCGGATCAGGCCGCCGGCATTGCTCGACTGCTCGCCGGACATCAGCGACGACATGAAGAACGGCCAGGAGAGCCAGACCATCAGCGCCGCGAAGGGCAGCAGGAACAGGATATGGCAGAGGAAATCGACCCAGACGCGGCCGCGCGGCGACATCCGCGACGAGAGCACGTCGACCCGGACATGCTCGTCGTCGCGGAGTGTCCAGGCGGCGCAGAGCATGAAGACCGCGCCGAAAAGATACCATTGTGCCTCGAGCCAGGCGTTCGAGGACAGGTTCATCGCCTTGCGGATCACCGCGTTCCCGGCAGAGATCACCACCGCGGCCAGAAGAAGCCAGGCGGTGGCGCGTCCGATGACGCCGTTGATCTTGTCGATGAGGGCGGACAGGGACAGGAGACCACTCATGGTGCTGCTCTCCCATAGGGTGTGCAGGGCATCTGTCTCCTCCTTCCATGGCGGTGTTTGGTCGGTTTGTCCGGACCTTCTTGGAGCTTGAGATAGGCGCGCTCCGGGCCGGGGCGAGAGAAAATACTGGTTGCAGGCACGGGCTTGCGCCAGAGAATCGCGTTGCCCTCGGCGCGCGGCTGGCCAAGACTGCGCCGCGACGGGACGGGCCTCATCGCCCTCCGCGACGACAGGGAGAAACGACAATGAAGACGAAGACAGTTCTGGCGGCGGCGGCTCTGGCCGCGGTCGCGGGCGCGGCCTCGGCCGAGGTGAAGGTCGGCATGATCACCACGCTTTCGGGCGGCGGCGCGGGCCTCGGGATCGACACCCGTGACGGGTTCATGCTGGCCATCGGCCAGGCGGGGCGCGACGACATCGAGGTCGTGATCGAGGATGACGAGCGCAAGCCCGACGTCGCGGTGCAGATCGCCGACCGCATGATCCAGTCCGAGAAGGTGGACGTGCTGACCGGCATCGTCTGGTCGAACCTCGCGATGGCGGTGGTGCCCTCGGCCACGGGACAGGGGCTCTTCTACCTCTCGACCAACGCCGCTCCGGCGCAGCTGGCGGGCGCGGGCTGCAACCCCAACTATTTCTCGGTCTCCTACCAGAACGACAACCTGCACGAGGCCGCGGGCGCCTACGCGACCCAGGCGGGCTTCGGCAAGACCTTCATCATGGCGCCCAACTACCCCGCCGGTCAGGACAGCCTGAACGGCTTCAAGCGCTTCTACGAGGGCGAGCTGTCGGGCGAGCTCTATACCGAGCTCGGCCAGACCGACTACGCCGCCGAGATCGCGCAGATCCGCGCCTCGGACGCGGATTCGGTGTTCTTCTTCCTCCCCGGCGGCATGGGGATCAGCTTTCTCAAGCAATATGCCGATAGCGGGCTCGAACTGCCGCTCGTCGGCCCCGCCTTCTCCTTCGACCAGGGCATCCTGCAGGCCGTGGGCGAGGCCGCGATGGGGGTGAAGAACACCTCGCAATGGTCCAAGGATCTCGACAACGCCGCGAACGCCGCCTTCGTCGAGGCTTTCCAGGCCGAGTATGGCCGCCTGCCGTCGCTCTATGCGGCGCAGGGCTACGACACCGCGAACCTCCTGATCTCGGCGATCGACAAGGCCGATGTCAGCGATGACGAGGCCTTCCGCGCCGCCCTGGCCGAGGCCGATTTCGACAGCGTGCGCGGCGAGTTTTCCTTCACCTCCAACCAGCATCCCGTGCAGGACATCTATGTCCGCGAGGTCATCAAGGAGGGCGAGGTCTACACCAACAAGATCGTCGCCACCGCGATGGAGGATCGCGGCAACGCCTATGAGGGCGACTGCAAGATGTAAGCGGCGCGCGGCCCCGGCACGCCCGGGGCCGCGAGGTTCGAGATGACGCTCATTCTCCTCATCGAACAGGTCCTGAACGGGCTTCAGGCCGGGGTCATGCTGTTTCTCATGGCCGCCGGGCTGACGCTGATCTTCGGCGTCATGGGCCTGATCAACCTGGCGCATGGCTCGCTCTACATGGTCGGCGCCTTCGCCGCGGCGGCGGTCGCGGGCGCTACCGGCTCGTTCCTTCTGGCCCTCGTCGCCGCGCTCGCGGCGGCGGCGATGGCGGGCGCGCTGGTCGAGCGGCTGGTGATCCGGCGGCTCTACGGGCGCGACCATCTCGACCAGGTGCTGGCGACCTTCGCGCTGATCCTGATCTTCTCCGAGGGCACCCGCTGGGCCTTCGGCTCCTTCCCGCTCTTTCTCGACATCCCCGAGGCGCTCTCGGGTCCGGTCACGCTGCCGGGCGGCATCCTCTATCCGCTTTACCGGCTGGTGCTGATCGGCATCGGGCTCGCGGTGGCGGCGGGGCTCTACCTCCTGATCTTCCGCACCCGGATCGGCATCCGCATCCGCGCGGGCGAGAACGACCGCGAGATGATCGCCGCGCTCGGCGTCGATATCGGCCGGCTCTACACCGGCGTCTTCGCGCTCGGCGCGGCGCTCGCGGGGCTTGCGGGCGCGCTGGTCGGCGCGATCCAGTCGGTGCAGGTGGGCATGGGCGAGCCGGTCCTGATCCTCGCCTTCGTGGTGATCGTGATCGGCGGCATCGGCTCGATCCGCGGGGCGCTCGTGGGCGCGCTTCTGGTTGGTCTCACCGACACGCTCGGCGGCGTGCTCCTGCCGCAGCTCTTCGGTCTCTTCATGGAGACCTCCGCCGCCACCCGCACCGGCTCGGCGCTGGGCTCGATGGCGATCTACGTGCTGATGGCCGCCGTCCTGGTCTGGCGGCCCACCGGCCTCTTCGGAGCCCGCGCATGAGCCGCGAGAGCCTCTTCGGCGCGCTGATCCTCGCAGGTATCGGCGGGGTGGCGCTGGGCGCGCATCTCCTCGATGAGCCCTTCACCGTCACGCTTGCCACCCGCGCCGCGATCCTCGCGCTCGCGGCGGTGGGGCTCAACATCGCGCTTGGGATCGGCGGGCTGGTGAGCCTCGGCCACGCGGTCTTTTTCGGGCTCGGAGGCTACGCGATGGGCGTCCTCGCCTCGCATGCGCAAAGCTTCACGCCGCTCGAGATCGGGCCCTTGAGCCTTGCGGGCACAAAGTCCATGCCGGTGATCTGGCTGACCGCGACCCTCGCCGCGGCGCTCGCCGCGATCCCGATCGGCCTCCTCGCGCTTCGCACGTCGGGGGTCTATTTCATTATGATCACGCTGGCCTTCGGGCAGATGTTTTACTTCTTCTCGATCTCCTGGAGCGCCTATGGCGGCGAGGACGGCTTGTCCATTTATGTCCGGAACGGCTTTCCGGGGCTGAACACCCTGGTCCCGATCCAGTTCTTCTCGCTCTGCTTCGCGCTTCTCTCGGCCGCACTCATCTTCGCCTGGGCGCTCCGCGGCTCGCGCTTCGGTCTCGCGCTCAATGCCGCGCGGCAATCGCCCGACCGGGTCGCAGCGGAGGGGCACGATCCGCAGCGGCTGCAGCTTTGGGGCTTCGTCATTTCGGCGGCGCTGACCGGTCTTGCGGGCGCGCTCTTCGCCGATCTCAACCGCTTCGTCTCGCCCACCATGTTCAGCTGGCAGATGAGCGGCGAGATCATGGTCCTGGTGATCCTCGGAGGCGTCGGGCGGCTCATGGGCCCGGTCGCGGGCGCGGCGCTCTTCGTGACGCTCGAACATTGGCTGGGCGGGCTCTGGGACTATTGGCACATCCTTCTGGGCGCGCTTCTCCTCGTCGTGGTGCTCTTCGCGCGCGGCGGGGTGATGGGCTGGCTCGCCGGGGAGGGACGGGATGGCTGAGCCGGTCCTCGAACTCGACGGCCTGACCAAGCGCTTCGGCGCGCTCGTCGCCTCGGACGCGGTCACGCTCGATCTGCGACCGGGCGAGATCCACGCGCTGATCGGCCCGAACGGCGCGGGCAAGTCGACGCTCATCGCGCAGGCCTGCGGCGCGCTGTCCCCGGATGCAGGCCGTGTGCGGCTTGCGGGAGAGGACGTGACCGAGCTTTCCGTGCCCGAGCGCGCGCGGCGCGGGCTGGCGCGGACCTTCCAGGTCTCGGCCCTCGCGGGCGCGGATACGGTGCTGGAAAACGCGATGCTCGGCGCGGTCCGAAGCGGCTTCTGGCGCCGCACCAGAGCCCGCGACGCCGCCCGCGCCCGCGCCGAT
>NZ_JBHTMU010000019.1:0-69514 GCF_042679605.1 Litorisediminicola beolgyonensis | reverse complement strand
GGGCCCGCGACACCGGCGCGGGCGAGCCGCGCGAGCGCGAGGTCGGTGAGCGAGATCAGGAGATCGAGCCGCGCTTCCTGCCCGCGCGCGGCGACGCTTTCCGCGAGCGCCAGCGCCCGGGGCCGGTCGAGATCGGGCAGGTCGCCCAGAACCGCCATGAGCTGTCCGTAAAGCGCGAGGCCGTCGAGATTGGCGAGGCTGAGCGCGCCGCCGACCGATCCCGCCGAGAGAACACCGAGCGATTGCGCCTCTGCGCCGGACAGCGCCACGCCCGCACGGTCGAGCGCGAGCGCCATGTCCTCGGGCCCGAGCGGCGAAAGGCGCAGCTCGCGGCAGCGCGAGCGGATCGTCGGCAGAAGGCGGGCGGGCTGATGGCAGACCAGAAGCAGCGTCGTGCGCGCGGGCGGCTCCTCGAGAAGCTTGAGGATCGCGTTGGCGGCGGCGGTGTTCAGCTCGTCGGCGGCGTCCACGATCACCACGCGACGCCCGCCATCGGCGGCGGAGAGGCCGAAATAGCTCTTGAGCTTGCGCACCTCGTCGACACGGATCTCGGCCGCGAGCCGGTCGCCCTTGTCGTTGGGACCCCGCCGCAGCAGGAACAGCCCCGGCTCCGAGAGCGCCAGGGTCCGGGCCATGACCGGATGATCCTCGGGGATCGAGAGGGTCTCGGGCGGGGGCGGGGCGCCGAAGAGGCCGTCATCCTCGCCGGGATCGGGTGTCGCCAGAAGAAACCGCGCGATGCGCCAGGCGAGCGTCGCCTTGCCGACCCCGCGCGGTCCGGTCAGGAGCCAGCCGTGATGCAGCCGCCCGGCGCTGAACGCATCGAGAAACGCGCCTTGGGCGGCACCCTGCCCCAGAAGCTCCCGCGTCTCGCGCGGGTGCGGCGCGCCCTCGACGCGGTCGGGTTCGGGCAGATCGCTCACGCGGCCTCCAGCCGGGCGGCGAGGCGGGCGCGGATCTCGGACGCGACGATCTCGGGCGGATGGTCTCCGTCGATCACCTCGAAGCGCTCGGGATGCGCCTTGGCCATGTCGAGAAAGATCGCGCGCAGCCGCGCCTGCAGCCCGGAGCCGAAGCTCTCGAACCGGCTCTCGGACCCGATGCGCGCCTCGGCGCGGGCAAAGGAGGTCTCGGGGTCCATGTCGACGAGGAAGGTCAGGTCCGGCTCGATCCCGATCACGAGGTCATGGAGCTTGTCGACCGTGTCGCGCAGATCGCCCCGCGTGGTGCCCTGATAGGCGCGGGTGGAATCCGCGAAGCGGTCGCAGATCACGATCCGACCCTCTGCGAGAGCGGGGCGGATCACCCGTTCGACATGGTCGCGCCGCGCCGCGGTGAAGAGAAGAAGCTCGGTGGTGGCGGACCAGCGGTCGGGATCGCCGTTCAGGACCAGGGCGCGGATCTCCTCGGCGCCCGGCGAGCCGCCGGGCTCACGCGTCAGGAGCGCATCGCGCCCCTCGGCGCGGAGCGCGTCGTGAAGAAGAAGCGCCTGGGTCGACTTGCCCGATCCGTCGATGCCTTCGAAGCTCACGAACAGGCCGCTCTTGCGGCTCACATCGCCTCCGTCGAGCCGTCGGTGAAGCGGCGGAAAAGGACGCCCGAGACCGTCATCAGCCGCGTCAGCACGCCGCCCTGCGGCACCGCTTCGGCGGCCACGAGCGGCACGCGATGCTCGGGCAGGCCCTCGGGGCGGATCAGGAGATCGGCGAGCTTCTGGCCCTTCTCGATCGGCGCCTCGAGCGGGCCGGTATAGACGACCTCGGCCTCGAGCCCGCCGCCGGTCAGGACCGGCAGAAGCATCTCGGTGTCCTTCTCGGTCATCAGCCCGACGGTATCGGCGGCGCCCATCCAGACATCGGCCCGGGCGATCGTGACGCCCGCCTTGGTCACCTGCTCCTCGGCGAATTGGCGAAAGGCCCAGTTGACGATGGCCTCGCTTTCCTCGGCGCGGGCGCGGGTGCTGTCGAGCCCGGTCAGCGCGAAGATCACCCGGCGCTCGCCCTGTTTGGCCGATCCCACCAGCCCGTAGCCTGCCTCTTGCGTATGGCCGGTCTTGAGCCCGTCGGCCCCGATCCCGAGCCCAAGAAGCGGGTTGCGGTTCGAGGAGTTCTGCGGGGCGCGCCCGTCGAACTCGAACTTCTTCTCCGCGAACATCGGGTAGAATTGCGGGAAATCGGTGATCAGGTGATTGGCGAGAAGCGCGAGGTCGCGCATCGACATGACGTGGCCCTCGGCGGGCCAGCCGTTCGAATTTCGGAAGCTCGAATTGCTCATGCCCAGTTGCTGCGCGCGGCGGGTCATCAGCTCGGCAAAGCCGCGCTCGGTGCCATCGGGCGACAGCGCCTCGGCGATCACGGCGCAGGCATCGTTGCCCGAGAGCACGATGATGCCGCGCAGGAGATCCTCGACCCTGACCCGGTCGGTGGTGTCGAGAAACATCGTCGAGCCGCCATAGGACATCGCGTGCGACGAGACCGGCAGCCGTTCATCGAGGGTCAGCCGACCCTCGCGGATCGCCTCGAACGCCATGTAGAGCGTCATCAGCTTGGACATCGACGCGGGCGGCAGTGCCTCGTCGGCGTTCTTGGCCAAAAGCACCGTGCCGGTGGTCTGGTCGAGCACGAAGGCCGCGCGGGCCGAGGTGTCGAAGGCGTGGCCGGGCAGGGCCATCGCGGCCCAGGCGACGAGCGCGAGGAACGGGGAACGCAGGGTCCGGGTCATGGGCGGCTCCGTGAACCGGGGACGAGCTCAGTCGGTGACGGCGTAGGCGTCGGTGAAGCCGGTCCCCTTGATGGTGGACAGAAGGGTGTCGATCTCGGATTTGGTGGTGGCGGGGCCGACAAGCACGCGCCAGAAGGTCTTGCCCGCCGAGCTCTGCTCCTTGACGGTCGGAACCATGCCCGCCTGCCGCATTGCGGTGGCGGTGTTGCGGGCGTTCTGTTCGACCGAGAAGATGCCGATCTGGACGAAGGGCTTCTTGAGCGACGAGGTGACGGCCGGGGCAGGGGCCGGCTGGGGGGCCGGAACGGCGGCGGCGACCTGGACGGGCGCGGGCTCGGCCGGCGGCATCTCCGCAGCCTCGATCCCTGCGGGAGCCTCGGACAGGGCCGCGGCGGCACCGGCGGTCACCGGGTCGAGCGCGGCGCTCTCGATCTCGCCGGGCGCGCCCAGCTCTTCCTCGAGGCTCATGGTCTCGGCCACCGGCGCCAGCGTGGCGGGGTCGGCTGCGGGCGCTTCCTCGCGACGGAGCGCGACCACGTTCAGCTGCGTCGGCTGGCCCGCAAGCATGCCCACGGCGGCGGCGGCGTCCGAGGACACCTGCAGCCGCGGCCCCGGCGTCTCGCGCTCGCGCTTGAAGAGGGCGCCGATGACGAACTGGCCGTTGGTCTCGTTGCGGATGATGACCCGCTCCGGCTCGCTCACATCGGGATGCGCGACCCAGACCCCGCCAAGCGAGGGGCGTCCGTCCCAAAGACCGGGCTCGGCGGTCTGGAAGACCTCCGGCGCCTCGACATCGCGCTCGGCGGCCGCACCGGACGAGGCCGCGCGGCTCACCGTGTCGGAGCTGCCGCCATCCTTGCCCTTGAGAAAGCCTGGCGCGTTCTCGCCGCAGGCGGCCAGCGCCATCAGTGCGGCGGCGCAGGTCACCATGCGGAGCCGCGCGGTCGTCTGTCTGTCGGTAGGGGTAATTCTGCTGCTCATGCTCGGGTCCCGCTGCCTGTCTCTCCCGCCCCTCTGGCGCCGCGCTGCCGGTTGTCCGGTCTGAACTGCGTGTCGCAAGATATGGGCTCCGCGCGCCTCGGTCGCGGTTGATTGGCGAAGTCTACCGGTGTCGCGCCCGCATGGGAAGCCCGCAGAGCATCGTGCGCGCGGTTTTTGCCGAGGGGCGCTTTACAGCCGCGCGGCTTGGCCGCTAAGTGCTCTCGCGCGGGAGGTTTGGCAGAGTGGTCGAATGCGGCGGTCTTGAAAACCGTTGGGCGTGAAAGCGTCCCGTGGGTTCGAATCCCACAGCCTCCGCCACCACCCTCTTTACATCGATTTTTCCAGATGCCTTGCGGTGGCGAACTGCGCCTATTTTCAATGCTTTAATGGTTTTCCAAGCTCGCGCTCAGGCCACACTAGCGCTCTAGGCCAGCGACCGTCCTCACCGGGAAGCATCTTACCGACGGACCAGAGGCGGATCATGCTCGAACAATCAGTCCGGGCTGCCAAAGCTCCGCAGCGGCTGCATGTGAAATCATTGTGGTAGGACCCCAAATTATTCGTCGGCGATCTTACGCTGTGCCAAGCGTTGCTCGATCGCGTCGAGGCGCTTGAGGACTTCGTCCCGGTAGTCCTCGGTCGCGGCGTTGGACTCCTGTGCGTGCGCGTCCTGCATGCTGTTCACGATCAGTCCGACAACCAGGTTCACGACAGCGAAGGTCGTGACCAGGATGAAGGGCACAAAAAAGAGCCACGCGTATGGATAGACCGCCATCACGGGTCGCACGATCCCCATGGACCAGCTCTCCAATGTCATGATCTGAAAGAGCGAATACGCGGAGTGTGGAATGGACCCGAACCATTCCGGGAACGCGTCACCGAAGAGCTTCGTAGCCATGACCGCCGCGATGTAGAAGATGAGCGCCATCAGCAAAAACACCGATGCCATGCCGGGCAGGGCGGATACGAACCCCTCCACGACCCTGCGCAAGGTGGGCGCGACCGAGATGATCCGAAGAAGCCGCAGGATCCGCAGAGCCCGAAGGACGGACAAGCCTTGCGTCGCAGGCACCAGGGCGATGGCGACGATTGCGAAATCGAAGACGTTCCATCCCGAGCGGAAGAACGAGAGGCCGCGCGCAAAGATCTTCAACGCTATCTCGACTACGAAGACCGAGAGGCACAGAACATCGAGAAAGATGACGAGCTTGCCCGCCACCGCCATCACACGGTCCGAGGTCTCGAGCCCAAGCACGACGGCGTTGAACAAGATAACACCGGTAATGAAATTCCGGGTGACCGCACGGTCAAGGATCTCAGCGATAGACGTGCGGATGGACATGAGGGACTCCGTATCGGACAGCCACTTCTAATACGTTGCTTGGGGATCGATACAAGGCGGTTTTGACCCATGCAATTGGTCCGTTCCGATAGCGAATTTTCACGCCCACTTCGGAGCCGAGACGAGTGCCGAGATTCCGAAGAAACGAGGCACAGGTGGCCGTTCGCGGTCGCGCTGGAGACCGCTGCACGACCGTCGGTGAGCTCTGACGCAAGAGGGGCGCAGCGAAAACAATCTTCACCGCTGGAAGAAGATTTATGCCGGGTATGCCGGGATGGGTATCCGAGATTCAGCGGTTGACGCAGCTCAGGAAAGAACCCTCGAAGTCCCTGCGGATGGTCACGGACCTGACACTGGATATGACCACGCTCCAGGATGCCCTGCACAACAGGCTCGGATGGTTTGGGCTCGGAGCGTTTGGTCGTTCAGATTGCGCGTTTGCCAGGACCTGCGAGGGCGTGAAACCCTTGCCGGGAGCGTTGACTTTAAATTTAATAATTGGCCTACACGTCCCACCACAACGAACCGAGGTTCACCGACATGCCGCAGACCGCGACGGCAAATATTCTGACCATCCTCGAAACCGATTTCCTGGGGGTCGTGGAAGAATGGCTTGGCTCTCAGGTCAAGGAGGGCGTGAAGCGCTCGGACTTGTTCTCCGACTCTGAAAGTCGCGCCCAGAACCAGGAGCTTCTGAAAGCCTTCGTGAAAGGCGTTCGGGCCGGCGTTGTGAACGAGGAGTTCAACCTCGAAGATGATGCCTGGGAAGACCTTCGCGCCGTCCTTGCAGATGTCAGCAAAGAGCGCGTCAGCCGCGGCGTCACGCCGACCGAGATGGCAACCTTCGTGCTGGCGCTCAAGGAGCCGCTGTTCAAGCGCCTCGAGGCGATGCCCGGCGTCGAAGGCGGGAAGCTCATTCGCGACGTGCTGATGGTCACCCGGCTCGTCGATGCCTTCGCGATCCACACCAACGAGATTTTCATCGCCGAGCGTGACCAGATCATCGAGCGTCAGCGTCAGGAGATGCTCGAACTGTCGACGCCGGTGGTGGAGCTCTGGGACCGGGTGCTGACGCTGCCGCTGATCGGCACGTTGGATTCCGCCCGTGCGCAGGAGGTCATGGAAAACTTGCTGCAGACGATCCTCGAGCGTCAGGCCGAGGTGGTGATCATGGATATCACCGGCGTCGGAACCGTCGACACGCAGGTGGCGCAGCACCTTCTGCGGGCCGCGGCCGCGGTGCGCCTGATGGGAGCCGAATGCATCATCAGCGGAATCAGCCCGATGATCGCTCAGACCATGGTGCAACTCGGCATCGACGTGGGCACCGTCTCGACACGATCGAGCATCCGCACTGCGCTCTCCGATGCGCTGCAGAAGGTCGGATATGTGATCAAGACCAGCGAGGCCTCCTAAGGTGTCGGGCGTGACGTCCATCAACCTGGTCGAGAATGCGCTTCTCGTCTCCATTCACGACGACGTCAGCGATACTGAAATCGTGGAGTTGCAGGAGACCCTCTCGATCCGAATTGCCAAGGAGAACGTCAAGGGCGTGATCCTCGACATCAGTTCATTGGAGATCGTCGATACCTTTGTCGGGCGGGTCATCGCCCAGTTGGCCGGGATCTCCCGGCTTCTGGCCGCTGAGACCTATGTCGTCGGGATGCGCCCGGCGGTGGCCGTCACGCTTGTCGAGTTGGGCATGTACCTTCCCGAGACCCGAACCGCGCTCAGCCTGACCCATGCGCTCTCCCAGTTGCGGCGTGCCTGATCGCAGGGAGGCATCGGTTAAGCCCGCGCTCGCGGAGATCACGCTCACAGCCAGTCGGGACGTCGTGAGAGCGCGTCAGGCGGTCGCGCGAATTCTCAAGGAACGCGGACTTTCGGTGATGCGCATCACTCGTTTCGTGACTGCGGTGAGCGAAATCGCTCGCAACGCCATCGTGCACGGTGGTGGTGGTCACATATCCATTTATATCGATGAACGCGGCGCGTATCTGCGCGTCGAATGCCGGGACGAGGGGCCGGGGATCGAAGATGTGACGCTGGCCATGACCGAAGGCTACACGACCGGGAAAGGGCTGGGCCGAGGGCTTGGCGGAGCCAAGCGGCTCTCACACGGGTTCGAACTCCGATCCGCGGTCGGACAGGGAACGACCGTTTCCATGAGCGTGAAGTTATGAACAATTGGGTCGAGATTGATGATCGAAGCGCCGTCGCCGTTGTCCGGCGGCTTGCGCGGCGCCATGGAGCGGAGCTCGGACTTCCGGAAACGCGCATCGACGAGCTTGGGATCGTGGCGACGGAGGCGACGACGAACATTCTTCGCTACGCCGAGCGCGGCCGGGCCTTGATCGAGATGGTGCGGTCGCCCGGCGCCGGGCTGATCACCATGATCTTCACGGACCGCGGGCCGGGGATCTCGGACATCGATCGCATGTTTCTGGATGGTGAAAGCTCCACCGAGTCCGCGGGGCTCGGCCTCGGGGCCATCGTGCGTCTATCTGACAGCTTCGACATCTTCAGCTCGCCGGAAAACGGGACGACCATCGCCTGCACCTTTGGCGGGCGGGGTGACCACGCGGACATCGGGGTCGAGGCGGTCGGACTGCGGGTATGCCATCCGCACGAGGAACGCTGCGGTGACGATTTCCAGATACGTCAGACCCCGGGGGCGACCGACGTGCTGCTCTGCGATGGTCTTGGCCATGGGCCCGCCGCCGCCGAGGCCGCCGCCGAGGTCACGAGCGCCGCTCTCGCCTCGGGCGGGCTGTCGTCCGAGCCAGGCAAGCTGATGCGGCAGATCACCGAGGCGCTGGTCGGGCGGCGCGGCGCCGTGGCCGCATTGGTGCATATCGCGAAGCCGCAGATGGAGCTGCGCTATTGCGGGCTCGGCAATATCTCGACCTTGCTGATCAGCGCGCAGGGCGTGCGCCGTATGGCCGTTCGAGATGGTCGCATCGGCGGCGCCGCAACGGGGGGCTACGAGGAAGCCGCGCAACTGGAGGCGGGTGACATCGTGATCCTGCATAGCGATGGGCTGAAAACGCTTCGGGAAGCGCACTTCCCGCCCGGCCTTCTCAAGAAAAGCCCGGTGCTGATCGCCGGGTTCTTTCTCGACCGCGCGTTTCGTGGCCGGGACGACGCCAGCATTGTCGTGATGCGCATCAACTCGGAGCGTGCGGAGTGAAGATCTCGAAGCTCACCACGGTGACTCTCGAAAAAAGCACCGACGTGGCTCGCCTGCGGGAGGTGGCCATGACGTTGACCGACGTCTTGCAGTTCGGCCCCTTCGAGCGCACCCGGACTGTGACCGCCGTGGTCGAGCTTGGCCGGAACGCCATCGAGCATGGGCAGAAGGGGCGTGCGACCTTCTCGCTGACCGAGGTGAACGGCAAACCGGCGCTTGGCGTTCTCGTGACGGATCAGGGGCGGGGAATTCCGAGAGAGAAGCTCGCGCTCGACGGCCCGCCGACCTCATCGGCGGGCATGGGTCTGGGGCTGCGCGGCGTTCAAAGGATTGCCAAGCGCTTCGACGTCGAAACCGGTCACGAGGGCACGCAGATCGACGCGGCGTTCCAGCCGTCGAATGTGTGTCCAGCCAGCCCCGCGCTCATCGATCAGGCGAAGAAGGCGTTGGACGACCTGAGTGCCAAGGACCCGACGGCGGCTCTCAGCAAGCAGAATAGGGAGTTGAGCGAGGGCATCGCCGACCGTGACCTGCTCATGCAGGAACTGCACCACCGCACCGGCAACAACCTTGCACTCATCGTCGCGCTGATCCGCATGAGCAAGTCGCAGGCCGAGCAGGATGAAACCCAGCAGGTCCTGGCTGAGCTGGAGGTCCGGGTCGGGTCCCTGGCCAAGGCGCACGAGTTGATGCAGCGCAGCACGGATGTCGGAAAGATCGACCTGTCGGAGATGCTCCACAATGTCGCCGGCACAACGGAGCGTGCCTTGAGTGGAGGTGCCGTCAACGTCAGCATCGAAGTGTCCTGCGACACGCTGCAGCTCGAAAGCAGGTTTGCCGTCGACATCGGGCTCATCATTGGCGAGCTCATCACCAACGCCTTCAAATACGCCTTCGTCGGCAGGGACAAAGGACGCATCCGTGTCGAGGTCACCGGCGATCTGGAACATGGGATCACGCTGGTGATATCGGACAATGGCGTCGGTCTGCCGGCAGATGCCGAGCGTCCGGAGCGGTCGAACTCTCTCGGATGGCGCATGATCCGCACGCTGACCTTCCAGTATGACGCCACGCTGACCGTAGACGGTTCGGATGGGATGCGCGTCGAGATCAAGTTTCCCGCGCCAGCCTGATAGGTTGACGCCGAACTGCAGCGATGACCCTCCTCGCAGACGTCCGGAATCGGCTGCGATCGGACCTCTGTTGCGAGGGCACGAAGCTCGGCGGTCGGCCGCGAGGTGATCTGTCCGGTTCCGGGCGCAGGGTCGACAGTCTCTGCGTGCCTCTCCAAGGTCTACACAGTGTTTGGCCCTGCCACTCTGCCAGGCAACTCACCGCGCAGGCCATTGCACGCTCAGACCTCTATCCGCCGCTGCAATGTCATAGGCCCAGGCTTTAAATGCCTCGACCTTGGGGCTCGTCCATTTGTCGCCAGCTCCGATCAGACACACGCTCCCCAGCGGGGAGTCGCAGACCAGATCCGGGAAAGGCGCGACCAAGGTCTCGCTGGCGAGCTCCTCGTGACACAAGACAATGTTCGCGATCACGACACCTACGCCCATAACGGCAGCCTTCGTTGCGATATCGATGTTCGGAAAGTCCTGGCCTTTTCGGGGATCCAGGCCGTTCGGCTGGAAGGCATCCATCCAAGCCGTCCAGTCCGCGTGATCTCGCGCCTCATGGAGGAGTTCGCACCGCGCCAGATCTTTGACCCGGTAGAGGGATTTTTCCGCACGATAGGACGGTGAACACGCGGGTGTCAGCGACACGGGAAAAAGCGCGAGATGCTCGATATCCCGGGGTCGGTTTG
Organism: Litorisediminicola beolgyonensis; assembly: GCF_042679605.1. NCBI lineage: Bacteria > Pseudomonadati > Pseudomonadota > Alphaproteobacteria > Rhodobacterales > Paracoccaceae > Litorisediminicola > Litorisediminicola beolgyonensis. The sequence goes on along the minus strand of NZ_JBHTMU010000019.1, from coordinate 59,470 downwards.
GCCAATTCGACACGGAGAAGCCGATATCGGCATCCACCCTGTTGAATCCGCCGTCCGGGTAGAAATCGGTTGTCAGCCGCAGCTTGATATCGGGATGCGTCCTTCGAAAGTCGTCCAGTTTTGGCAGCAGCCAACGGATCGATGTTCCAGGCGGACAAATCACGCGGAGTTCGGACGCATCTGAAGAGATCCGATCGGCTCCACGTGCGATCATGCCGAAGGCTTCCGTTAGAACGGGCAACAATTGGCGACCCGATTCGGTCAACCGAACGCCTTGCGCCTGCCGCACGAACAACGCCACGCCGAGGTTGTCTTCAAGCAGTTTGACATGTCGGCTGATGGCCCCGCGCGTGACGCTCAGCTCGTCCGCCGCACCAATGAAGCCGCCGTGGCGCGCAGCGGCCTCGAAGGCGCGAAGCGCGTTGAGGGGAGGAAGTCTTGCCATGGCGGTAGGCTCACTTTTTCTAATCCTTATGGTGCATAGAACTGATTTGCGCGCAACTCTTTCGAAAGGCAGGTTTGAAGAGAAGTCCAAGTCTTTCAGGTAATATCGATGTCACTCTCCAAATTCACCGGAAATGGCATGTCATCTTGGGTCGCCGCGCTGCTGAAAGCCGCTAATAATTCTCTCCCTCGACCGTTAGGGGGAAGGGAACAGGATGCGACCCTTAAAGAACTGGAGCGGCTGGCGATGGTCTCGCCTCATCTGCTTGTCGACCTCGGGTTTTCGATTGATGAGGTTGAAAGCACGGCGAATGCCGTCGGTTGGCGCTTGCAGGACATGCTCGTGTTTGCCGCGGTCTCTGAAGGGCGATGCTGTGCTATGCGTGTTTCGAGCAAGGCGACGCGAAGAGCGGCGAGCACGGAGGGCGGGCGGTTCGGTGAGGAGCATGACGAGTGCTCCTGTCCGACATTCAGCCCTTCATCACCGACTCCGAAACCGCGCTTTCCCAAATCATCTCGCGGTGGGGAAGCAGCTCTTCTACCCGCGCGGGCCATCGCCAACAGCGTTACCCCGGCGAAGACTGACACCTGCAATTGCGCTGCTCCCCGACCCTGGATCGCCTGAAGCCTGCGGAAAAAAGTCCGGTTCATCGTGCAGCCTATGAAAGCCGGACAGGCAATATCGGCACCAAGTCGCGGCATGTCGCTATTTGAGACGACTGCTGAGTTCGACGAGTGATGCTCGGGATCTGTGTTTTCGCGCTCTTAACAACACCTGCTCAAGCGACTTTGGAGGGCAGGCGCCGGGCATGGCCTGCGGTACCTACAGGCGCAGTGCGATCGGGACGATCACGACCAGTGCGAGGATGCGCGCGAAGTGATGCACCGCGACATAGGCCGGATCGTAGCCCAGGGACAGACCGATGGCGGCCATGGCCTCGACCCCTCCGGGCGCGTAGGCGATCCAGACTCGGGCGAAGGGCAGCCCGGTTGCGCTTTGAGCGATCCACGCAAAGACCAGCGACAGGATCAAAGCCGTCGCCACGACGGATGCGCCTGCCAGAAGGTTGTGCTTTACCTGCGCCGCAGTGACCCGGCTCAATCTGCTGCTCAGCACTGCCCCGGTGATGGCGAAGGCCGCAAAGAGCAGCCACGACGGTGATGATCCGTGGACGAGCCCGGTGGCATGCGCGGACGCGCTGGCGAGCATCCCGGCCAGAAGGGCTGCGGCAGGCAGGCCTGCGCGCGCGCCCCGCAGACCCAAACCGGTCGACAATGCGACCAGACCGACCAGAACGGGAACCGGCATGGCGTCGCCTGCAACCGTCACTTCTGACGCCGATCCCTCCAGCACGTAGGCCAGAGGCGGGACCGAAACCACCAAGATGAGAAGACGCATCAATTGCAGGAACATGACAGCCGTCGCGTCCCCGTGTCCCTCCGCTGCGATTGCAATTGCATTGGACATCGTGCCGGGAGAGCTGGCCAGAGTTGCGGTCTGGGTGTCGAGACCGAAGGCGCGTGTCAGGACCAGGCGACCGAGGGCAATAGTTGCCACCAGCGAGGCCACGAGGATCGCAAGGCTGACCGCCCAGACCTCGACCTGATCGAAAATCCGTTCGTCGATCCCGGAGCCGAGTGACACGCCGATGCTCGCGAAGGCGATATCACGCAAACGGGTGGGCAGGCCAACGCGCTGACCCGTCGCAGCCAAGGCGACGACAGCGACCGTGCTGCCGATCAGGGCACCGGCCGGAATGCCCGCAAGGGCGGCCAAAGCCGCCCCCGCAAAGGCGATCACAAGCGTGACCGCGTAAGGTTTTGCGTTCGACATGTGTCTAGCCTCGGGACGTGGCGTCGCCTTCCAACTTCCGTGCCCGGCGGGCCAGCCAGATCGGCGCGACCACCACCAGGATGGCGAGGACATAGAGCGTGACGCTCTTGTAGTCCTGAACCAGGATCGCCCAGTCCCCCCCCGAGATCGACAGCGCCCGGCGCAGGTTGTTCTCGAACAGCGAGCCCAGAACGAAGCCCAGGATGACCGGCGCGAGGCTGAAGTCGAGCTTGCGCAGGAACCATCCGAAGACACCGAGCCCGGTGATCAAGAGCAGGTCGAACGGGTTGCCGACGATGGTGTAGATCCCGATGAAGGCCAGGATCGCGATCAGCGGCGTCAGGTAGTGCTGCGGGATCGTCAGCATCCGGGCGAAGAGCCCCACGAGCGGAAGGTTGATCACCAGAAGCGCGACGTTGCCGATATACATCGACGCGATCAGGCCCCAGGCCACTTCAGGCCGCTGGGTGAACATCATCGGACCGGGCTGGATGTTGAACATCAAAAGCGCGCCCAGAAGGATCGCCGTCGTGCCCGAGCCGGGGATGCCCAGCGTCAGCATCGGCACCATCGCCCCGCCCGCCGCGGCGTTGTTCGCCGCTTCGGGAGCGGCCAGACCGCGGATATCACCGGTGCCGAAGGTCTTCTCCGTGTCGGAGATGCGCTTCTCGGTCCCGTACGCGACCGCCGAGGCCACGGAGGCGCCTGTGCCGGGCAGGATGCCGATGAAAAAGCCGATGACCGAGGCGCGGGCGATGGTCCATTTGCATTTCACCAGATCGGCCCAGCGCACGAAGCTCTTGTCCACGGGCAGGGATTTCAGCTTGCCGGACACCTGATGCTCGACCAGCGTCAGGAGCTCGGCCATGCCGAAGAGTCCCACCACGACGATCAGGAAGTCGATGCCCGCCAGGATATCCGGGATGCCGAAGGTGTAGCGCGGCACGCCGGTATTGGCGTCGATGCCGATGGTCGCCAGCATCAGGCCGATGGTCGCGCCCAGGAGCGTCTTGACCGTCGACTTGCCGACCAGAGAGGCGAGCGAGGCGAAGGCGAAGACCATCAGCGCCACGTAATCGGCAGGCGAGAAGGTGACGGCGAAGGAGGCCAGAAGCGGCGCGAAAAGCGACATCAGGATCACCGCGAAGGTGCCGCCGATGAAGGACGCGACCGCCGAGAGCGACAGCGCCCGGCCCGCGTCGCCGTTTCGGGCCATCGGGTTGCCGTCGAGCGTGGTCATCACCGCGCCCGCATCGCCCGGCACGTTCAGCAGGATCGAGGAGATCCGCCCGCCATATTCGGCGCCGTAATAGATGCCTGCGAGCAGGATCAGCGCGGATTCCGGCCCGAAGCCCAGGCCGTAGGCGATGGGGAGCAGGATCGCGACGCCATTGATCGGCCCGAGGCCCGGCAGCGCGCCGATCAGCGTGCCCGCGAAGCAGCCCGCGAGGACGAGGAACAGGTTGAAGGGATCGAGCGCGACGCCAAAGCCCGTCGCAAGCCCGGAAAACACGGCGTCCATCACGAAGCTCCTTGTTGGTCGGAGGCGGCCATCAGGTACTCGATCAACTCACCCTCGGGCAGGTTCAGCTCGAGCAAGGTCACGCAGAGCAGGTATCCCGCGACACCGGCGGACACGCCGAAGACCAGAGCGCGCACGATGCCGGCCCCCAGCATGGCGCAAAGCACGGTGCCGAAGAGGATGGTCGACAGGATGAACCCCAGCGGCTCGTAGAGCTCGGCATAGGCGCAGAGCAGGATGAGCGTGGCCGCAAGGCGGAACCAGGTGCTGCGCGTGACGCCCATATCAGTGGCGTCGGGTTTCCACAGGATCACGAGAAGGCACGCGATCGCGACGAGCGACAGGATCCGCGGCCAGCTTTCGGGGCCAAGCGGATCGTATTGGAACGGGGCTTTGATGGCAGTGAAGGCGATGACCGCGTAGGCCAGCGTCACGACCAGAAGCACCCCGGCAAAAATGCGGTCGACCATGACGGTCTCCTCAACTTCTGGGGTGAATTGGCAGATGAAAACCGGCCCGCCTCCCCGAAGGGCGCGGGCCGGAGAGAGATCAGGATCAGTTGCCCAGCAGACCGGCTTCGGTCGCGATCTCGCGCAGGGTCGCGACACTCTGCGCGATCCGGTCGGTCAGCGCGTCACCCGCCAGGTTCAGCGGCAGAAGACCGCGCTCTTTCTGAACGGCTGCGAACTCTTCGGTGGCATAGGCCGCCTCGAAGGCATCGACCCATTTCTGGTAATCCTCGTCGGACACCTCGCCGCCCATGTAGAAGCCGCGCATGATCGTCCACTCGACGTCGTAGCCTTGCTCCATCGCGGTCGGGATCTCCGCGAACGGCGCGTCCAGACGCTCGGGCGACATCACGCCGAGGATGCGCATCTGGCCGGATTCGATGTGCGGAACCATCTCGCCCACGTCACCCATATAGACCTCGATGGAGCCGCCGAGCAGCGCCGCGATGGCGTCGCCGCCCCCGTCGAAGGCCACGTAGCGCATGTCCATCGGCGAGGCGCCCGCCTCGCGCAGCAAGAGCGCGCCCTTCATCCAGTCCTGCGAGCCCACGGATCCACCCGCGCCCACGACGACCGATGCCGGATCGGCGGCGAAATCGTCCATCAGGCCCTTCAGATCGGTGTAATCGCTGTCGTTGCGCACGACGACCGCGCCGAAATCCGCACCCGCGGTGCCGACCCAGCGCACGTCTTTCTCGGTGAAATCGCCGTATTTGCCGGTCACGATGTTCAGCAGCGAGCCGGTCGAGAAGGCGACGATGGCCGAGCCGTCATCGGTGCGCGTGGTGTTGAAGAGGTTGTAGGCCACGGCGCCGATGCCGCCGGGCATGAAGGTGACCTGAACCGGCTCGGACAGGTGCGGCTCGAGGCCGGTCTGCGCGACGCGGCAGGTGAGGTCGAAGCCGCCACCGGGGTTTGCGGGCGCGACGCATTCCGGGTTGTCGATCTGGCTCTGCGCGAACGCGGGCGCGGCAAAAGCGGACGTGGCGACAAGGATCGTTGCGCCAAGGCGTGCGAATGACATGGATGTCCTCCCAAATTTCAAGCGTGCCGAGTCCTCCCCCGACATGAGCCCGTGTATCGCGGAGCAGCCTGAATGGGTCCTGACGCGAAGCTGACAGGACGCTGACTCGGGCCGGGCACCTCTTCGCCCTGCTTCCCGGCTTGTCCCGGCGCTGCTAGTTTGCCGCCATGCGCATGTTGCTTGTGGAAGACAATGACGACCTCGCGGAGACGATCATCGACCGGCTCCGGTCCGAGGGGCATTCGGTCGACCGCGAACGGGATGGCAACGAGGCCAACGAGCTGCTGCGTCACTTCAAGTTCGACCTGGTGCTTCTCGACGTGAACCTGCCGGGCCGAAGCGGCTACGAGATCCTGCGCTCGCTGCGCAGCCGCTCGGACGAGACGCCGGTGATCATCCTGACCGCCCGCAGCCAGATCGACGACCGCGTGATCGGCCTCGACGCGGGCGCGGATGACTACATGATCAAGCCGGTGGATTTCCGCGAGCTGTCCGCACGCTGCCGGGTCCTGGCGCGCCGCCGCTCGGGTCAGGCCAGCAATATCTTCTCCGCTGGAGCCCTGACCTTCGACCGCGCCGCCAAACGCGCGACCATCGACGGGAAAGACGCGCAGATGCGGGCGCGCGAGGTTCAGCTTCTGGAGATCATGATCGACAACATGGGACGGATGCTGACCAAGGAGGAGGTGGCCGACCGGCTCTACACCTTCGAGGAAGCGCCCAGCATGAACGCGGTGGAACAGCTCGTCACGCGCCTGCGCCGCAAGCTGGAAGGCACGCCACTGGTCATCAAGACCGCGCGCGGCCTCGGCTACATGGCCTATCTCTCGGACGATGACTGACCGCGCGGGCCATTCGCTTCAGAGGCGGCTTCTCGTGACCATGGCCGCGGGGTTCGCGATCCTGCTGGTTCTGATTTCGCTTCTGCTCTGGACCTATTCGCGCAACGCGGCGAACCAGACGCATGATCTGCTTCTCGCCGGGGCCGCGCTCTCGATCCTCGAACGGATGTCCGTGAGCCCCGATGGCATCACGGTGGACCTGCCGAACTCTGCGATGGAGATCCTCTCGCTCAACCCGGTCGACCGGGTGACCTACCGGGTCTTCGTTCCCGGCGAACGCACGATCACAGGCGCCGAGGACCTGCCCGCGCCGCCCGATCTGCGCCTGACCGCGACGCCCGAGTTTTTCGACATGCGCCATGACGGCACGGATTTCCGCTTTGCCCTTCAGGGCCGCCAATTGGCTATGGCACAGGGACGGCAATGGGTGGCGGTGCAGGTCGGGCAGACGGTCGAATGGCGCACCGAGCAGCAAATCTCGCTCTTCTCCACGGGCCTTGCCGGTCTCGCGGTGCTGTCGCTGATCGGTCTCGGCTTCGTCTGGGTCGCGATCCGGACCTCGCTCTCACCCTTGCGGCAGATCGCGTCCGACCTCGCGCATCGCGAACCTTCGGACCTCGGACTGGTGCAGGGCGCACCGCCGCGCGAAATCCGCGGGCTTTTCGACGCGATCAACGGCTTCATCGAAAGCCTGCGCCGCAATCGCACGCTGACCGAGACCTTCATCGCCGATGTCGCCCACCAGACGCGCACCGCTCTGTCGGCGGTGCAGGGCCATCTCTCCCTCGCCGCGGATGAGAAAGACCCCGAAAAGATGCGCTCGCGTCTGATCAAGGCGGACAGGCAGGCCGCGCGCACCGTGCGCCTGACGAACCAGCTTCTGGCCAACGCGATGGTCATTCACCGCTCCGACGGCGCAACGCTCCAGCCGCTCGCGCTGCGACCGCTGGTGCGCGATATCCTGGCCGAAAGCCTGCGCGACAGCCGGATGCGCGATGTCGCCCTGTCGTTCAACGGCGACGAGATCAAGGAAGGCGAGGACATGATCTGCGGAGATGCGGTCTCGATCCGGGAGGCGCTGCGCAACCTGATCGAAAACGCCCTGCGCCATGGCCCGCCCGACAACACGATCACGATCACCCTCGCCGCGACCGACAGCGATATCCGCCTCAGCGTCGAGGATGCAGGCCCCGGAATCCCCGACGCTGATCTCCACCGCGCCGCCGAACGCTTCACCTCACTATCCGAGAAGACGATGGGCTCGGGCCTCGGTCTTTCCATCGTGAAAGCGGTCGCCGAGGGGCACGGGGCCGAGCTGATCCTGCGCCGCTCCCGCCTTGGCGGTCTCGACGTGACCCTGATCTTCCAGCGCATCGCGGCCTTCTTGCTGCTCTTTGTCCTCGTCGCCGCGCAGCCTTCCGCAGGGCTCGCCCAGACGCTGCGGATTTTCAGCGCGACGGACACCCCCGCCATGCAGCCCCTGATCGCCGCGTTTTTGGCCGAAACGCCGGGCGCAGAGATTGACTACGTGGAGTTCCAGACCGTCGATCTCTACGAAGCCATGCTGGCGCTTGACGGCGCGACACCACCCGATGTCGTCATATCCTCAGCGATGGATCTGCAGGTCGATCTGGTCAATCGAGGCCTTGCCCGCCGCATCCAGCTGCCGCCGCAGGTCAGCCCGCCCGATTGGGCCACCTGGCGGTCCGAGATCTTCGGTTTTACCTTCGAGCCGGCCGTGATGGTCTACGACACGCGGGCCGTCGCCGCGTCAGAGCTTCCGGTCACCCATCGCGACCTCGCCACGTTCGTGCGCGAAAACGAGGCGCGCTTCCACGGCAGGATCGGAACCTATGACGTGGTCGCCTCGGGCATCGGATATCTCTACGCAACGCAGGACAGTCTACAGGGTCCGCAGGTTCTGCGCCTCTTCGAGAATCTGGGCCGCACCAATCTCAAGACCTTCTGCTGCACCTCCGACATGGTCGCGGCAACGGCGCAGGGGGAGCTGGCCTTCGCCTTCAACGCCATCGGGTCATACGTGTCAGAGCAGGTCGAGACCGATTCGCATCTCGGCCTCCATTTCTTCGACGACTACAACCTGGTGATGTCGCGTACCGCGTTCGTGCCGATGCGGGCGCCGAATGCGGAATTGGCGGCACAATTCATCACATTTCTTCTTTCGGCAGAGGGTCAACGGATCATTGCGGACCGAACTCCGCTGCTGCCACTTGTTCAACCACAACCGCCATCCACTCAGATCGGCAGACAGATCCAGGACCGGATCGGGACGTTCCTTCCGATACGGTTGACACCCAGCCTGCTGACCCATCTGGACGAGCTCAAACGACAGAGTTTTCTCTCCGCATGGAAAACGGCTTTGGGCAGGTAAGAGGGACTGGAAGCGTGGTTTCGTGCCGTTGTCACCGACAGTCCCCACGTCAGGCTGCCTGCCTTGGCCACCTGATCACGCTCGAACCTCTCCGACGGTTGGCGCTCCTATACCATTCGGTGGGACACTATCCCGAGATCACCGCACCCGCGCCGCCCTGACCACCACCATGAAGCTCAGCGGTTCGCCGCCCCGCCGGCCTATACGAACGCGCGTACCGACTGTATTGCTTCCAGAGCCCCAGTCGCCTCCGAGATGATGCCCGCCAAGCCCAGCATATTGTCCCGCCTGCACCTTCAGGGCCTGCGCCATCTCGAGGCGGTGGTGCGGCTCGGGACCTTCGATGCGGCGGCGCGCGAGTTGCATGTGACGCCGGGCGCGGTCAGTCAGCACATCAAGCGGCTCGAGGATCGGCTGGGCGTGTCGCTGTTCCACCGGTACGGCAACCGGTCCGAGCCGAACGATGCGGCGCGGCAGATCGCGCGGACCTTGTCCGACGCGTTCGAGCAGATCGAGCAGGCCCTGGAACAGGGCACCGGGCGGTCCGAGTCCGCATCGGTCAAGATCAAGCTCTACCAGACCTGGGCGAACCGCTGGCTCATTCCGCGGCTCGAGGCGTTCTCTGAGCAATACCCGGACATCTCGGTCGAGTTCGAGACCGGGATCGAGAGCGTCGATGCAGGGTGGGGCGATCTCGACATGGCGCTCAGCATGCGACCGGACACCTCGCCGAACTACACCCGCGTGCCGCTCTTCACGCCGCGCCTTCTGGCGGTCTGCACGCCCGCGGTCGCCGAGCGGCTCGGTCCCGAGGTGGACCTCTCGCGCACCGCGCGGATCGCCTCTCGCAACCGGATGGAGGACTGGCCGAACTGGATGGCGGCCGCCGGTCTCTCCGCGGACGACAAGAAACCCGTCATGGTGTTCTCGAACTCGACGCTGGTCTACGAGGCGGCGCTGGCGGGCTACGGGGTGGCCATCGCCCAGCTGGAACTGGTGCTTCAGGACCTGAGGGAGGGCCGCCTGGTGCGGCCCGCCCCGACCGTCATCGACGCGGCCTCGCCGATCGTCCTGTTGCAGCCGGTGTCGCGCGCGCGGCGCGGCGCCGCCCGACTGTTCCACAAATGGCTTGTGGTCGAGGCCGAGCGGCTGCGCACGCGCACGCAAGCCTATCTGGACGCCTCCGGTTAGGACGCGTCCGTCACGCGTTTGACGAAGGCGGTGATCTCGTCGGCGACGGGACCGGTGCGGAAGGCCTCGGCCCCGTGACCCACATGCGGCACGACCTGCAGGGTCGTGTTGACGCCCGCCTCGATCAGGCGCGTGGCGAACTCCGCGCTTTGCTGCCACGGCAGGACGTGATCCTCACGCCCGTGCAGAATGAGGAAGGGCGGCGCATCGGACCGGATGTAGCTCGCCGGGCTGACCTCGCGCAGGAGGTCCATGCGCGTCAGCGGCGGGGCGCCGAACATCAAACCCAAGGGGCTCTCTGCGCTGACATGGTCTGTCGAGAGATCCGTGGCGCCCTCGAGAAGCTTCGGCATGTCATAGGCGCCATAGACCGACACGATCCCGCGCGGCGCGAGCCCCTCGACCGGGTGAAAGGCGGCGTGGTCCTTGGCCAACACCGCGAGAGAGGCCAGATGCGCCCCCGCCGAAGTGCCCGCCAGCACCATGCGGTCGGGGTCGATGCCGTACTCGTCGGCGTGGTCGAGCAGATGGCGCAGCCCGTCATTAACGTCCTGCACCTGCGCCGGAAACCGGGCTTGCTGCGCGAGGCGGTAGCCGATGCTGACCAGAGCGAAGCCGTGCTCCAGCACGAACATGGTGCGCACCGCGCGCTTGTCGCGGCGCTGCCATGCGCCGGGATGGAGAAACACCACCACGGGCAGGGGGCGCGTCGCGCCTTCGGGCAGGTAGACGTCATAGGCCTGCCGCTCGTGCGCGCCGAAGGACACGTCGCGGATCACCTCGACGCCCGGCGGCACCTCGGGCAGGGGGATGGCGGTCCCGGTATGTTGCGGTTTCGCTGTGGTCTGCGTCTCGGTCATGCGAGATCCTCTTGGGTGGCCCGGACCTCCGCGGTCCGGGCAAGTCTTGGTTATTGAGCGAGGCTGAAGCCGACCGTCTCGGCGTACCAATCCGCGAGCCAGGCGCGCGCCTCGGGCGACATGCCGGTCACCGTGCCGCAGAGCGCCTGCGCATCCGCGCCGGTATAAAGCTCGTACCCGCCGAGCGCCTTTTCATTGGCGGCGCGGAACTCGGGATTGGCGATGACCTTCTCGAAGGCGGCGCTGTAGGCACCGACGACCTCGGAGGGGGCCGCGGAGGGCAGGACGATCGCCTTGCCGACGGTGATCGCGGCGCTGGTCAGGGCGTAATAGGCCTCGTAGGCCGGTCCGCTCAGCGGCGCGCCGTGGACCTCTTCGTAGAGCTCGATGAAGGTCGGCACGTCGGGGAAGTTCGGGTCGCGCACGATCTCGCCCGAGGGGGCGATGACGCCGCCCGCCATCAGCGTGACCGCCTTGCCCTCGTCGACCAGCGGCTGGACGCTCCGCAGGTAGGCGGCGGTGGTCTGGTGGTCGACATTGAACTCGCCGCGCTCGAAGCCGATCCGGCCGCCCCCGCGCTCCAGGCCCCAGACGGATTTCACGTCGAAGCCCAGAAGATCGAAGGACAACACGGTCAGGATATCGGCCGAGTCCTGGCGCCCGCCGCCGAAGACGAGGCTCGCGCCCTTTATCCCCGCGACGTCGCCCGTCTCCGTCGCCCCGGTCGAGGGCGAGACATAGTAGAGCGGCGCCATCGGAGCGATGAAGACCGGGACGAAATCGTCCATGGTGAAATCGATCTGCTTGGCGCCGAGCGTGTTGGCGATGAAGATCGACGAGGACATGGCAAGGAAGTCCGACCCGTCCGGGTTGGCGCGCTTGGCAAAGCGGTTCGACGCCGGAATGCCGCCGCCGCCCGGCTCGTTGCGCACGAGGATGGTCGGCTCGTTGGCAAAGGCGCTGGAGAGGTAGGGCGCGACCGCGCGCACCAGCGTGTCGCTGCCGCCGCCTTCGCCGAAGGGCACGGTGGCGTTGATCCGGCTCAGGCCGAGATCCTGGGCGCCGGCCGGCAGGGCGGCGGTTATGGCGACCGCCCCGGCCAGCAAGATGGACTTGAGTTTCATAGCTGTTTTCTCCACCTCAGAAGTAATCCCATGGGTTCAGCGACAGGACCCAGCCGTCCGGCAGGAAGGTCCCGGATTGATAGGTCAGGAACAGGTAGACGCCGACGATGGCCGAGACGCCCGCCAGCGTGGCGAGCGGGTGCGCACGCGCCTCGACCGTCAGGAACGACGCCATGAAAAGCGCGGCCCCGGCGAAGAAGCCGAAGCAGGCGATCGACAGCACCGCCGCGACCAGCCACGCCGCGGTGTGGGCAAAGGACACCGAGTAGCGCGGGCCGGTGACATGGCTGTCTTCCAGCGCCGAGGGCGCGCCGCGGCCAAGCTGCGCGAGGATCACCAGCGCGGCCACGAGCCCGAAGCCGCCCGCCACCACCGGGAACATCCGCCCGAGCGGCTGCAGGTCCCTCACCATCCAGAGGGCCGCGGCGAAGAAGGCCGCAAGAAGCGCGGGCAGGATCAGCTGCGCGGGCCGGGTCTGGCGGACGCGGTCGATCTCGTCCGACGGCTCCGCGGATTTCGCGAGCTGCTGCTTGATCGAATTGCCCAGGATCACCAGCACCACCACAAGGAGGATCAGCACGATGGGCCGCGAGAGAAACTCGGTCAGGCTGTAGAGCTGCGCCGTCTGGTAGAGCGACTTTTCGAGGTTCTGCTGCAGCACGACGCCGATCAGGAAGGCCGGGCGCGAGAAGCCGAAACGGCGCATCGCCACGCCGATCGCGCCGAAGATCAGGATCAGGAACAGGTCGCGCGGGTCGCGGTTGATCTGCAGCGTCGCAAAACTGATCGCCACGATCAAGAAGGGCGCGATCCACGCAAAGGGGATCAGCGTCAGCTTGGCCAGATGCCGCGCGAACAGGAAGCAGGCCCCGGCGCCCAGGATATTGGCGAGGGCAAGGCTCCAGATCATCAGGTAGGTCAGGTCGATGTCCTGCGTCAGCATCCCCGGTCCGGGCTGGATGCCGATCAGGATCAGCGCCGACAGGAGCAGCGCGGTCGAGCCCGAGCCCGGCACGCCGAAGAGGAGCGTCGGCACCAGCGCACCGCCCAGAACCGCGTTGTTCGAGCTCTCGACCCCGATCACGCCGCGCACGTCGCCCTTGCCGAACTTGCTCTTGTCCTTGGCCGACCGCACGGTCTGGCCATAGACGATCCAGTCCACGACCGCGCCGCCGACCCCGGGCATCGCCCCGATAAGGCACCCCACCGTCGCCGACCGCAGCACGATCCACTTGTTGCGCAGCACGTCCAGAACGCCCTGCCGCCTGCCGTTTCCGAGGCTCGGTCGGTCCGAGATCGAGCGGTTCTGCTGGATCAGGTCGACGATCTCGGGCACCACGAACACCCCGATCACGCAGGCGATCAGCGGCAGCCCGTCGCCCAGATAGAAGAGCCCGAGATCAAGCCGTTGCTCGCCGCTCGCCGGCGCGAAGCCGATGGAGGCGACGACCATGCCGAAGGCGCAGATCGCCACGCCTTTGGCAAGGCTCCTCCCCGAGAGCGCCGCGACACTGGCGACGCCGAAGAGGATCATCATCAGGATCTCGGGAATGCCGAACCACAGGATCACCTGTTTCGCCGATTGCAGCGTCAGCGTCAGGACGATCGCTCCGAAGAGCCCGCCGATCACCGAACTGAGGAACCCGGCCGACAACGCCCGCGCCGCCTGGCCCTGCTTGGCCATGGGAAAGCCGTCGAGCACCGTCGCCTGCGACGAGGCAGATCCGGGAACGCCCAGGAGAACCGAGGTGATCGTGTCGCCGGTGCTCACGGTCGCCAACATGCCGATGACCATCGCCATCGCCGCGCTCGGGTCCATGCCGTAGATGAAGGGAATGAGCAGCGAGAGCCCCGCCGCGCCGCCCAGAGCGGGGAGGATTCCGACGACGAGACCCAGCAAGGCCCCGAACATCAGGTAGAGCACCGCCGACGTGCCCGTCAGCGTCTGAAACGCCTCGATCATGCAACCTCCCAAAGCGGCTCTCCCTGCCGCTGGAGGTCACTGTCGCATCTGCGGAGGATTAGTTAAAATGACAAAATCTATCATTTCAATTAGCTGATCTAAAGCTCTGCGCCCCCGCGGTCTCCTGCAGATCGTCGTGCTGCCTCCGCAGCTAGCGCGTGAGCCGCCGCCATATCGCAAGCGGCGACCCGCAGGCGCACCGGAAGCGGCGGCTGAACTGCGCGGCGGCGGGCGAAACAAGCAGGCGTTCGATCCGCAGGCAATGTGCCGAGGATCGTTCCCCTGTCCCAAGCCGTGCCCCGGGCGTCGCGAGGATAACGATGCTCAGAACCGCGTCCCGGCGTTTCCGAATAGACAGGTCCAATCCCTCCGAAGGAGAAGGAAAACCGACCTCCCTCCGCGGCGCGATACAGGGTCGGGTATCGCGGAATACCGGCCAGCGCTGGAGGCGCCGGGTATCACTCAAGACCAAGCCGGTATTGGACTTTCGAGGCCGCGGCGCGGATTTTCGTGGGCAGTGAGCGCCCACGGAACGAGACCCAACGTGCCCCAGATCGACCGCATCGAGACGACCATCGTCGACCTGCCCACCATCCGCGGGCACATCCTGTCGATGACCACGATGACGGTGCAGTCCGCCGTCCTCGTCCGGATCCGCTTTTCCGACGGGTCGGAGGGGATCGGCGAGGGCACCACGATCGGCGGAATGAGCTACGGTGCCGAGAGCCCCGAGAGCATCAAATCGGTGATCGACACCTATATCGCCCCTGTTCTGGAAACGTGCGACGGCGACGGCATCAACGCGCTGATCGACGCGATGGAGCGCAGCGTGAAGGGCAACCCGATCGCGCGCTGCGCCGTCGAGACCGCGCTCTGGGACGGTCTCGCCCGGCGCCTCGGCGTGTCGGTCGCGCAGCTTTTCGGCGGCCCGGTCCGCACGGCGCTCCCGGTTGCCTGGACGCTGGCCTCGGGCAATTCCGAGACCGACATCGCCGAGGCGCGCGACCTGTTGGAGCGGCGGCGACACAACATCTTCAAGCTGAAGATCGGCACGCGCGACATGCGCGACGACCTGGCCCATGTCGCGACGATCTGCGAGGCGGTCGGCCGCGAGGCCTCGATCCGGGTCGACGTCAACCAAGCCTGGTCCCTGACCGAAGCGCGCTGGGGGCTGCGCGGCTTGCAAGAGATCGGCGTCGATCTCGTCGAGCAGCCGATCGGCGAGGATCACGTCGACCAGCTGAAGTTGCTGACCGACGGCTTTGAGATCGGCGTCATGGCGGACGAGGCGCTGAAGGGACCGAAGTCGGCGATGCGCGTCGCGGCAGGCCGGTCGGCCGATGCCTTCGCGGTCAAGATCGCCCAGTCGGGAGGCCTCAAGCGCGCCGCCGAGGTCATCGCCATCGCGCAGGCCGCGGGCATCGGCCTCTATGCCGGGACGATGCTCGAGGCGGGCGTCGGCACCGCCGCGGCGCTGCAGCTTTTCTCCACCGTGCCGGTGCTGGAGTGGGGGACGGAGCTCTTCGGTCCCTTTCTGCTCAAGGACGAGATCCTGACGCGCCCGCTCGAGTATCGCGATTTCGCCGTGCACCTGCCCGAAGGCCCGGGCCTCGGCGCCGAGATCGATCCCGAGCGGATCGAGCCGTTCCTGAGGGACAAACCCCGCCGGTCCTACATGGTCGGCGCCGGGACCTGACACGTGCGCTCGAGAGCAGGGGAGCGCCGAACAGACCCTGACCGGCTTGGAGACGCTGCTCGACAGTATGGTCGAAGAAGGAGACCCGACCGGTCTCTCCCGCGCAATCCGCGACATGTTCATCGAGGCCGGGATGATGCGCATCTCGTGAGAGCCAGATCCCGAGCCGACCGAGGGTCTGACGTCGGTCATCGTGCAGCTAATTCTGGACGAGCTGACGGAGCTGAAGCGCGGCGGCCTCGGAGGGGTAAATCGTCTGGACCGGACACCCGGCATGAGCCGCGCGGGTCCCGGGGCTGCATCGATCGCTCGGTGGCTGGCCCGTCAGAGGAGCTTACGCGCGACCTTCTGAGCGATCTCGATGAAGGTCTTCACATGCACGCCCTGTTCGTCGCAGCGGTAATTGATCGACAGGGCGGTTCGGCCGATCTCGGGCTCGATGTCGAGGAATTTCAAGTTCTTGCGCGGCGCGGATGAGACCGAGTCCGGCACGATGCACACGCCTTCGCCGACCGCCACGAGGCTGAGCGCGGTCTGCAGGTCCATGCACCACATCTTGAGCGGCACGTCGAAGCCCGCCGTCTCGCAGGCGTCCAGGACCACGTCCGCGTAGCTCGGCCGCGGGTGCTCGGGATAGAGGATGAGGTGCTGGTCCTTCAGCCGCTCGAGGCGCGCCACGCTGCGCCCGCCGGTGTCGATCTGGTCGGGCACGGCGAGGATCAGCTTCTCCTCCAGAAGCTCCCGGGTGATGAACTCGGGATCGGTCAGCGCCGGGCGACCGAAGGCCACGTCCAGCTCGCGCGCGACGAGCGCCCGGTGGAGCTGCGCATTGTTCATCGGGGTCAGGCTGAGGTTGACCTCGGGATGGCCGCGACGGAACGACTTGATGATGTTCGGCAGGATGCCAAAGGTCGCCGATCCCACGAAGCCGATCCGCAGCCGCCCCTCGGCGCCTTGTCCCAGTCGCTTTATCTCGAGCCGCTTGTCCTCGATCTGCGTCAGGATCGAGCGCCCGCGCTCCAGCAGGCGCTCGCCCGCCTGGGTGAGGGTGATCGCGCTCCGGCCCCGGTTGAAGAGCGTCGCGCCCAGTTCCTCTTCGAGCTGCTTTATCGCGCGGCTCAGGGGTGGCTGCGCCATGTCGAGCCGCTCCGCCGCGCGCCCGAAGTGAAGTTCTTCGGCGACGGCGATGAAATATCTCAGCTTCGTGACGTTCATGGGTCAGGGCCTCCAGGCCCGCGAAGGTGCAGCGCACCGGGGCAAAAAGAAAGCCTCCGCGAGGGAGGCTTCCAGTCGGTCTTCCGGGGGGGGAGGGTCCTATTCGGCGGCGATGCGGTCGCTGGCCGCGTCCTTCTTCAGCCTGAAGTCGAACGCGACATGCAGGTCGGTATCCAGGTCGGGACCGGCCTTGCGGAACTCGCCGATGAGGCTCTCCTTCACGGCGAAGACGCTGTCATTGTCCAGGTTCTTCGAGCTGCTGTCGTAGATCTGGCTGATCAGCGGACGGTAGCCGTCTTTCGAGACGATGAAATGCATGTGCCCGGGGCGCATCGGGTGGTGCCCCATGAAGCGCAGAAGCTCGCCCGCGGTCTCGTTGTCGGGGATCGGGTAGTCGACCGGGCGCAGCGCGCGGAAGGCGTAATGCCCGTTCTCGTCGGTCTCGAACCGGCCGCGCAGGTTGAACTCGGGCTGGTCGGGATCGTGGTTCTCGTAGAGACCGTTCGGCGCGTCCTCCCAGACGTCGATGGTCACGTCGGCCAGGGGCGTGCCGTCGGTGTCGCGGATATAGCCTTCGAAATACACGGTTTCCTGGTTCGGAAATTCCTTGATCACGGTCGAGGCGCCCTTGGGCAGGACCGGCGGGTTCTCGCGGTAGAACGGGCCCAGAACGGTGCTTTCGCTCTCGGTGCCGGTGACCGGGTTCGACAGCATGTCGACCAGCACCTCGACGCCGAGGATGTCGCCGAGCAGGATGAACTCCTGCCGTCCGCCGTCGCAGACGGCACCCGCGCGGGCGAGGAACTGGCAGGCCGCGATGAACTCGTGGTGCTGCAGCTTCACGTCCTTGCAGAAGCCGTGCAGGTGCTTGATCAGCGAGGTCATGATCTCGCGCTGGCGTGCGGAAATGTCGCCGTTCTTGCCGAGCGCGTCGGTGACTTCCTCGGTGATGTTGTCGAGCGTGATCTTGGCCATCCTGTGTCCTCCCTTGGATGCGGGTGCGTCTCGACGGCCAATCTCGCGATTGCGGCGGGCGCTTCCAATATCTCAGCCGGTATGAGGCGATACCCGGACGGTGCGGCGGGCGGCGGTCTCCTCGCATGCCCTTGAGGTCTGTGCCAGCGGGCGGGCCTCGGCAAGTTCGGGTCGACAAACGGGGGAGGGGCCGCGAGCTGATCGGCCTCTCGGAGACGCCAGAACGCACGCCTCTCGACATTCACGGCATCGTGCCGGTGGAGAAGCGGTCGCAACTCCCCGATCCGCAGGGGGTCCGGTTCCGGATGAGGCCGAGACCTTCTAGCGCGACGCTCTGGGCGCGCTCGGCCCGACGCACGACCGCTGTCGGAACCTGCTCCGCTCGATGACGCCGACCTCGCGGCCCGCGATGGGCGCCTGCGGTCCGAAGGTATCCGCCGATACCCGCGCCGTCATTGGAACAGGGGCGCGTCCCGGTCAGGGTGCCGACACGTCACGGAAGGAGGCCCGATGCGCGAAGAGGTTTTGCAGATGCAGTCCCGGCTGGAGGAACAGGCCCAGATCACCCGGCGGGGCCGGATGGTCTCGGAGACGGTGCTTCTGAAGATCGATGCCGATGAGCATTACCTCGTCTTCGAGAAGGGCCGGATCGCCGATGTGCTGCCCGGTCCCTCGAAGAAAATCCCGTACCGCTTCGCCATCGTCACCGATGGAGACGCGCTGGAGAAGTTCTGGGAGCCACGGCCCGAGCCCGGATTCCACGATCTCTTCGGGCTGGTGAAGATCGGCCGCGCGCAGATCCTCGGCGATATCCTGACGCTGGTGAAGAACCTGCGCTTCTTCAAGGACGTGCTGGCGCTCCCCCGGAAGAGCCGGACATGAGCATCGAACCCATCACCGGCCGCTACGTCACGGTCGAGATCGCCGGTCGTCCCCACCGCATCTATTTCGAAGAGGCCGGGTCGGGTCGCCCGGTTCTCTGCTTGCACACCGCCGGAGCCCATAGCGCGCAATGGCGGCACCTGATGAACGACGCCGAGATCACCGCGACGAACCGGCTGATCGCCTTCGACATGCCCTGGCATTCCAAATCCCTGCCGCCGGACGGCGCAGAGGACGAGGAGTACCTGCTGACGACCGAGACCTATATCGAGACCGTGCTCGCCGTGATCGACGCGCTCGGGCTGGAGCGCCCGGTGCTGGCGGGCTTCTCGATGGGGGGACGGATCGCCCTGCAGCTTGCCGCGCTGCGCCCAGAGCGGTTTTCCGGCTTCATCGCGATCGAGGCGTCTGATTTCCAGCCCGCATGGTACGATATCGACTGGTTTGACCGCCCCGACGCGCATGGCGGGGAGATGGGCGCGGCGCTCGTCTCGGCCAATATCTCACCCTACGCGCCGCATGCCGCGCGCTGGAACACGCTGTGGATGTTCATGCAATCGGGCCCGGGGGTCTTCCGGGGCGATCTCAGCTTCTACACGCAGGATGACAGCCTGATCGGAAGGCTGGGGCAGATCGACACCGCGCAGACGCCGGTCCACATCCTCGTCGGCGCCTATGACCTGACCTGCACCCCCGAGGACGCGCGCCGCACCGCGGACGCCATCCCCGGCGCGACCCTCGCGGTCATGGACGAGCTGGGTCATTTCCCCATGAGCGAGCACCCGGAGGGCTTTCGCCCGTATTTCCTGGATGCCCTGGACAGGATGCCGACCTGAAGAGAGGGCGGACCGAGGGGCGGGGTGCAATTTTCTAGACCTTCCGGACCGCTTGGGCTGAGGCATGTGCGCCTTGCGTTGTCGGTCTCCACGGATGAGCGCTCTGTCGCTCGGGTCTCGGGGGATCGAGTCATATGCCGTTCAGCGCTCTTCCTGGTGCGCAATGATCGGCCCTTCTTGGTTCACGTCCCGCTCTTGCTGACCGTCTCGGGGTAGGGGTAAATAGCCGCAAACCACTGAACTAAATACGTAAAAACACCGAAACTAGAAACGGCTTCCAATGTCCCTCGCCTTGTTATATGTAACACATAACGGGAGGCGATTTGATGAACGACACGACGGCAGCGACGGACGCTCTTGCGGCGCTGAGACGAGAGCTCGGTGCGAGCGGCTGTCTAGAAGGCGCCGATCTGCCCGCCCGCAATCGGACCGATTGGAGCTTCCTGCCGCAGACCTCGCCGCGCGCCGTCCTTCGCCCGACCTCGACCGAGGAGGTGGCCAGGATCATGCGCGAGTGCCACGCGGCGGGGTTCTCCGTGACCCCCCAAGGTGGCCTCACCGGCCTGTGCGGCGGGGCCCGCCCGGTCGACGGTGGTGTTGCGCTGTCGCTGGAGCGGATGTCCGGGATCGAGGCGATCGACCCCGCGGGCATGACCATGACCGTCCTTGCAGGCACGCCTTTGGAGAGGATCCAGACCGCGGCCGCGGAGGCGGGCCTCTATTTTCCCCTCGATCTCGGAGCCCGGGGCTCCTGTGCGATCGGCGGCAATCTCTCGACCAATGCCGGCGGCAACCGCGTGATCCGCTACGGCATGACCCGCGATCTGGTGCTCGGGCTCGAGGCGGTCCTCGCGGATGGCACCGTGGTCTCGATGCTGAACCGGATGATCAAGAACAACGCGGGCTACGACCTGAAACAGCTCTTCATCGGCTCCGAGGGAACGCTGGGCATCATCACCCGGGTCGTGCTTCGCCTGTTCCCGCAGCCCGCCTGCACGTCAGCCGCTCTCTGCGTCGCGCGGGACTATGACGCGGTCCTGGGCGTGCTCTCGGCCGCGCGACAGAAGCTCGGCCCGCTCCTGTCGGCCTTCGAGGTCATGTGGGCGGATTACTGGCACCAGGCGACCGAGAGGGTCGGGGTGCGCGCGCCGGTCTCGATGGGCGATGGCAGCCACGTGATCCTGATCGAGATGCAGGGGCTGGACGAGGCCATCGACGGCGCCCGGTTCGAAAGCCTCCTCGAGCATCTCCTGGAAGAGGACCTCGTTCAGGACGGCGCGGTTGCGCAGAGCCTGACCGACATCGCCGCGTTCTGGGCCACCCGCGACGCGGCGGCGGAGTTCGCCAATCCCGAGATCATCGGTCCGCATATCAGTTTCGACGTCGGGTTGCCGGTGTCGCGGATGGACGAGTTCGTCACCCGCGCGAAGGCCTCTCTGTCCGAGGGGATGGGCTGCCACTCGGTCTATTACGGCCATATCGGCGACGGAAACCTGCATGTCGTGGCCTGGGTGCCCGGTGCGGACCCGCAGCCGATCCCGGAGGCAAGCCGCATCGTCTACGGCCTGATCGGCGAGATGAACGGCACGGTGTCGGCGGAACACGGCATCGGCACGCTCAAGAAACCGTATCTCCCGCTTAGCCGCGGGCCCGCCGAGATCGACCTGATGCGGCGGATCAAGGCGGCCTTCGACCCCGAGGGAATTCTGAACCCGACGAAGATTTTCGACTGACCGCACCACCCAACCCGGACTGGAGGAGGATTCCGGCCGGACTGTCCTATCCAAGGAGGAGACCAAGATGACTTTCACCAAACGCAAGGTTCTGGCCACGCTGGCCGCGCTGATGACCACGACCGCCCTGCCTGCCGCGGCGCAGGACTGGCCCGACGGGCCGGTCACGATGATCGTGCCCTGGGGGGCCGGCGGCGGCACCGATGCCACCGCGCGGATGATCGGCTCGCTCCTGGAACGTAAGCTCGGCGTGCCGGTGCCGGTCGAGAACCGCACGGGCGGGTCCGGCGTGATCGGCCACACCGCGATTGCCGACGCGGCCCCCGACGGTCAGACCATTGGCGTCGCGACCCTGGAAATCGGCACGATGCACAATCTGGGCCTGACCGAGATCGACTACACGGCCTACACGCCGCTCGGCCTCTACAACTCCGACCCGGCTGCGATCTTCGTGAACACAAGCAGCGACTACGAGGATATCGGCGCGCTTCTGTCGGCGCTCGAGGAGATGCCCGATGGCGAGTTCAAGGGTTCGGGCTCGGCGCAGGGGGGCGTGAACCATCTCGCGCTCGCGGGGATGCTGATGGCCGCCGGAATGCCCGCCGACCGCGTGGCCTGGGTGCCCTCCGAAGGCGCCGCGCCCGGCCTTCAGGACCTTGCCGCGGGCGGTGTCGAGGTTGCCACCGCGTCTCTGCCCGAAGGTGCGGCGCTGATGGAGGCCGGGCTCATCCGTCCGCTGGCCGTCTTCGCGACATCGCGCATGGACGCGGCTCCGGATGTTCCGACCTTCAACGAGGCCACCGATTTCGAATTCGCCCTCGGCTCGTGGCGCGGGCTCGTCGCGCCCAAGGGCCTGTCGCCGGAGGTGGCCGAGAAGCTGACCGCCGTGCTGGGCGAGGTCGTGCAGGATGAGGAATACGTCAAGTTCATGAATGATCGCGGCTATGCCATGCAGTGGACGACCGGCGCGGAATTCGAGAGCTTCATGAAATCCTCCGACGACGCGCTGGGCGGAACGCTCAAGGCCGTGGGCCTGTCCAAGTAAGGACCCGCTCCCCCGGTGCCGGAGGCGATCCGGCGCCGGGGGCGCCGCGCGTGCAGAAGGGGTGAGGACGCATGAGATTCCATGACAGCGCCATCGGTGCCGTTCTGATCGCGTTCGGCGTCTGGATCGCCTGGACAGCCAGCGGCTTTCCCAAGCTCACCGGACAGCCGATCGGACCGGGCACCTTCCCCGTGGTCCTAGGCACGCTCTGCGCCCTCGGCGGAGCGGTGATCGCGATCCGGGGCGCGCGGGCAGGGGGGCCGCTGGTCGACGCCCATCCCGGGTGGCGTCGCCGCGACCGGCAGGCGACCGCCGTCGTGATGATCGCGGGCTCCGGCATCCTCGCGGTGTGGTTCGAGGAGATAGGCTTCGTCCTCGGGGGCAGCGTCTTGCTCGCGGCGCTCTTTTTCGCATCGGGCAAACGTCACCCGGTCTGGATCGGCGTCGGCGTGGCCTTCGTCACCCTCGTGCATCTCTCGCTGACCCGGTTCCTGAACGTGCCGCTTCCGGCAGGTCCGCTGAAAGGTCTGCTCTGATGCTCGGCCACCTGTCCGACGCGCTGCCACTCCTGATGTCCTGGGACCTGTTCCTGGTGATGCTCGGCTGTTCCGTCTTCGGCCTGTTCGTCGGCTCCGTTCCGGGCCTGTCGGCGACCATGGCGACGGCGATGCTGGTGCCG
Source organism: Litorisediminicola beolgyonensis (assembly GCF_042679605.1). Classification (NCBI taxonomy): domain Bacteria; kingdom Pseudomonadati; phylum Pseudomonadota; class Alphaproteobacteria; order Rhodobacterales; family Paracoccaceae; genus Litorisediminicola; species Litorisediminicola beolgyonensis. Next base: position 36,704 of record NZ_JBHTMU010000019.1, on the reverse strand, counting down.
ATCACCTTCTTCATGGACCCGGTGCCCGCCATCGCGGCCATCGTGACGACGGCGGCGATGGCGATCTTTGCCTCCGACATTCCCGCAGCACTCGTGCGCATTCCCGGCACCGCGGCCTCGGCCGCCTACATCGACGACCTGAACGCGCTCACGCGCGCGGGCAAGGTCGGGCGGGCCTTGGGGATCTCAGTCACGGCCTCGGCCATCGGCGGTATCTTCGGCTCGCTGGTGCTGATGGTCGCCGCACCGCAACTGGCGCTGGTCTCGCTGAACTTCACCTCGTTCGAGTATTTCTGGCTGGCGCTCTTGGGCCTGTCGGCCGCGGTCATGCTGGGAACGGGCTCGATCGTCAAATCGCTGATGTCGCTGCTCTTCGGCCTGCTGATCGCCAGCGTCGGGATGGACACCACCTCGGGCTATCCGCGGTTCACCTTCGGCGTCACCTCGCTTCTGGGCGGCGTCGCCTTTGTCCCCGCACTCATCGGCATGTTCGCGGTGCCCGAGCTGATCCGCACCTTCGTCAACCGCGAGGCGGTGCCCCCTGTGGCGCCCATCGGCAACCCCGCGCGCATGTTCCGCGGCATGGGAGCCCTGCTCTGGAAGACCAAGACCGGGCTCTTTCGCGGCTCGGTCATCGGCACCACCATCGGCATCCTGCCCGGCGCCGGGTCCGATATCGGCTCGTGGATTTCCTACGCGGTCTCCAAGCGCTTCTCGAAAAAGCCCGAGACCTACGGCAAGGGCAGCGAAGAGGGGCTGGTCGAGGCCTGCGCGGCGAACAACTCGGCGCTCTCGGGCGCCTATGTTCCGGCGATGGTCTTCGGCATCCCGGGCGACAGCATCACCGCCATCGTGATCGGCGTCCTCTACGTCAAGGGTCTGAACCCCGGGCCGATGATCTTCCTGACCTCCGGCGACAAGATCATGGCGATCTTTCTCGTCTTCCTGATCGCGAACCTGATGATCGTGCCCTTGGGCCTTCTGGCCGTGGCGCTGGCCTCGCAGGTGCTCCGGGTGTCGAAGCTCACTCTGGCGCCGCTGATCCTGGCCTTCTGCATCGTCGGCGCCTATTCGATCGACTCCTCGGCCTCCGGCATCGTGATCATGCTGGTCCTCGGCGTCTTCGCCTACCTGATGGAAGAGAACGGGTTTCCGGTCGCACCGGCGATCCTCGGCATCGTGATGGGGCTCCTCGTCGAGCGGAACTTCGTGACCTCGCTGATCAAGAGCGACGGTCTGCTCCTCGGATTTGTCGAACGTCCCATCGCGGCGGGTCTCGCGCTTCTGGTGTTGGTGGTCTGGACAGCGCCTGTTATCGTCTGGGCGGCGGGACGACGGAAGAAGAAGGCCCTGGCATGACCCTGACCCGCATTGTCCCCCAGAGATCGCTCACCGAGATGTCCGCGGAACGGATCCGCGAGGCCATCCTTTCGGGCGCGTTCCGCCTCGGAGAGAACATCTCGGAAGACCGTCTGGTCGAGATGCTCGGCGTCTCGCGCACGCCGATCCGCGACGCCATGGCGCTTCTGGCCCGCGAGGGGCTCGTCTTGGTCAGGCCCAAGCGCGGCTCCTTCGTGTTCGAGACCTCGCTCGAGGACATCGCGGCGATCTGCGACTACCGCGAGCTCATCGAGACGCAAGGAGCGCGCTTCGCGCTCCGCGTCGCGCGGGACGCCTACCTGTCCGAGCTGAACTCGGTGGTCTCCGCCATGCGCACGGCGCTCGACGAGGGCGATGTCGATGCCTATGGCACGCTCGACACCCAGTTTCACAACGCCGCGTTCCGCCATTGCGGCAATTCCTACCTGCAGGACGCGAACCTGCTTGCGGCCAGCAGGATCGCGGCGCTCCGCGCGAACATCACCGCGCCCTATGCAGAGCGCCGGGACGAATCCTTTGCGGAGCACGAGGCCCTGACCGACTTCCTCGCGCGCGGCGATCTTGCCGCCTTCGACGCCGCCCTCAGAACCCATATCCGCCGCACCGAAGAGGTCTACAGCAAGGCGCTGGAAGACGGCCACCTCGGCAATGCGGCCACGGCGAAGGCGCCCGCCCGATGAGACGGACCGGACTGACCGACGGGGCCACGCGCCTCCGCGCGCGCCTGGCCCAGCCGCATATCCTCGCCTGCCCGGGCGCGGCCGATCCCCTGACCGCCCGCCAGGTCGCGCTTGCGGGGTTCGAAGCCGTCTACATGACCGGTCTCGGTGCTACGGCGTCCCGGCTGGGGACGCCGGATCTGGGCTTCATGACGCAATCCGAGATGGCCGAGCAGGCCCGCGCCCTCGTCCGCGCCTGCGACATTCCCGTCATCGCCGATGCCGATACCGGCTATGGCGGTCCGCTGAACGTGCGCCGGATGCTTCAGGATTACGCCCTGTCGGGCGTCGCGGGGCTGCATCTGGAGGACCAGGTGAGCCCCAAGCGCTGCGGCCAGCTTTCCGGTGTCCGGCTCGTCGGACGCGCGGAGGCCGCGGCCCGTCTGCGGGCAGTCGTCGCCGCGCGAGAGGAGATGCAGGTCGACACCGTCCTGATCGGGCGCACCGACGCCTTGCAACCCGAAGGCCTCGCCAGCGCGCTCGACCGCGCGAAGGCCTATCGCGACACCGGCGTCGATCTCGTCTTTATCGACGGCGTGAAGACCCGCGCCGAGGTCGAAGGCATCGCCCGCGGGCTCGACGGCCCGAAGGTCGTGAGCCTCGTGGACGGCACCGACGCCGCGCTCCTGACCTTGCCCGAGCTCGAAGCGCAGGGCTTCACCGTCGCGCTCTACGCCGTGACCGCCCTGTTCGCAGCGATCGCGGGGGTGCAAAAGGCCCTGTCCGACCTCCACCGATCCCAGAAACCGGCATCCCCTCCACCCGCAAGCTACGAGGATTACGCCAGGATCGTGGATTTGGAAGGCCACCAGGCATTCTCAAGCGCATTCGAGGCGGACTGAGTGCGGTCCGGGAACGAGGCTCTTGCTCGTGCTGCGATCCTCCATGCCGTGCAGGAAACCCTGAACGGCAAGATGTGCAACCTCTCACGGCTGAACAAGCGGCGGCTGGCGCGCCTGAAGGCCCAGCTACCGCTCTCTCACGCGTAGCGTTCGGGGCCCAGATCCTCCATCGAGATCTCCGGGGTCTGCCCGAGGACCATGTCGGCGACCGCGCGGCCCGAGCCGCAGGCCATGGTCCAGCCGAGCGTGCCGTGGCCGGTGTTCAGGAACAGGTTGTCGAAGGGCGATTTGCCGAGCACCGGCGTGCCGTCTGGCGTCATCGGGCGGAGGCCGGTCCAGCCCTCGGCGCGGCCGAGATCGCCTCCTCCCGGGAAGAGGTCGTTGACCACGTAGCGCACCGTATCGGTCGCGTGGGGGCCGAGGCGGTTCGAATAACCGGCGATCTCGGCGGTGCCGGCGACGCGGATGCGGTCTCCGAGCCGGGTGATCGCGACCTTGTGGGTCTCGTCCATGATCGTCGATTGCGGCGCCCGTTCGTCGTCGAGAACAGGCAGGGTCACGGAGTAGCCCTTGACCGGGTAGATCGGCAGCCGGATCCCGATGGGATTGAGAAGCCGCGGGCCGTAGGTGCCGAGCGCGCAGACATAGGCGTCGCCCTCGAAGCGCCCGGCGATTTCGGTGTCGATCCCGGCGACCCGGCCGTTCTCGACGGTGATCGCGCGGATCGACTGGCCGTATTGGAACTCGACGCCCACCTCGGCGCAGCGATCGGCGAGGCCTTGGGTGAAGAGGCGGCAATCGCCGGTGCGGTCGGCGGTCAGGCGCAGGCCGCCGACGAACTTGTCCCGGACCCGGGCCAGCGCCGGTTCGGCGGCAATGCAGCCGTCGCGGTCGAGCACCTCGAAGGGCGAATCGAACTCGGCCAGAACCTCCTGGTCGGCCTTCGATCCCTTGAGCTGCTTCTCGGTGCGGAAGAGCTGCAACGTGCCCTGCGAGCGGCCGTCATAGGAAATGCCCGTCTCGGCGATGAGATCGGGCAGCAGGTCGCGCGAATAGTTGGAGATGCGCACCATCCGGCTCTTATTCACCCGGTAGCGCGTCTCGTCACAGTTGCGCAGCATCTGCGCGCCCCAGACCCACATGGTCGGGCTGATCAGCGGCCAGATGAAGAGCGGGCGGCGCTTCATGAAAAGCCATTTCAGCGCTTTCTTCGGAACGCCCGGCGCGGCCCAGGGCGAGGTCATGCCGTAGCTGAGCTCGCCCGCATTGGCGTAGCTCGTCTCGAGGCCGGGCCCGATCTGGCGGTCGAGCACCGTCACTTCGGCACCGCCCTTGGCCAGGTAATACGCGGTCGTCACGCCGATCACGCCGGCTCCCATCACCACGACCTTCATCGTCATCTCCACTCTGTCCGCACCAGCGTCTGCACCGGCGTCGCCAGTATATGGCTTTGCGGCGAGCTGTCAGGAGAAAGCCTTGAGAGGGTCTGTTCTCAGCGCGCGCGGGTGGGGCTTTCGCCGATTTCCTCGGCACAGCGCCCGTCTCTCCGCGGGTTCAGGGGCGGCTTCTCTGGACAGAAGCAGGAGGCTTTGGAGGTGTGTCTGGCGTTTTATTGGTTCATGCAATGCGTGAGAATTTGCGCTCAATAGTTTGGTAGATTTCAAAAAAATATAAATATCACACTTCCGTGATGACGAGAGCGGCCTCGGTTCAGCGCAATCTCCCGTTGCGCGTCAACCGGCAGGCGGCGAGCCCGCCAATGGCCGCTCCGGCCGCGGCGGCAACGAAGGTTGCCCAGACATTCTGACTTACGATCCAGGCGGTCGCGCTGGCGGTGAAGCCGCCGAGAGCGCAGAGCGGCAGGCATCGCACACCGCGCCCGACGCTCCTGCGAGACAGGTCGGGCACCACGACGGTAAAGGGGGTCTCTCTCCAGGACGCGGTCTCGGCGGGACCAGCCTGGTGCACGGGTTTGGCTGTGCGGGGTGAAATGACTTGTGACAATCGACGTCTCCGCGTTCTGCGACCCCAGAAAAAGGGGAATGCGAACTCTATACGAAAGGATAGTCTCAGGGTGTTGCGTCAGAGAAAAGGCGGGTTCTCGTAAAGGTTGTGAAAAAGACTGTTTCCTGTGTCTTTGAGTCCGCATCAGGCCCAGCGGGGCGGTGTCTTGTCGAGAAACGCGCCGATCCCGTGCGCCGCTTCCTCGCCCTCCCAGGTGTCGGCCAGCCGTCGGATGGTGTCCTCGATCACCGCGTCGTCGATTCTCGGCCCGAGGCTGCGCGCCAGCGCCTTGGCCGCGCCGACGGCCTTCGGGGCGACCGAGAGATAGGGCAGGACCTCGGCCTCGATGGCATCGTCGAGATCTTCGGGCGGCACGGCGCGGGCGATGATGCCCAGCTCGGCCGCTTCCTCCGCTTCGAAGAGACGGGCCGACATGAACACCCGCCGCGCCCGGCCTTCGCCCATGCGCGCCAGGACGTAAGGTCCGATCGTGGCCGGGATCAGCCCCAGCCGGGTCTCGGTCAATCCAAAGCGCGTGCCGGTCGCGGCGAGCGCCACGTCGCAGACGCAGGCCAGCCCGACACCGCCGCCCAGGGCCGCGCCGTGGAGCTTGCCGATCAGCGGTTTCGGCATCTCGTTGAGCGCGCGGAGCATCTGCGCGAGCTTCGTGGCCTCGCGGATGCGCGTCGCGCGGTCGGCGGCGATCTGCGCCTTCATCCAGGTCAGGTCGCCCCCGGCACAGAACACCTTGCCCGCGCCGGCCAGAACGACCGCGCGCATGGAGCCGTCGTCGCCAAGCGCGCCCGCGAGATCGGTCAACTCCGCGATCATCGCGCCCGACATGGCGTTGCGTGTTTCCGGCAGGTTCAGGGTGACCGTGACCACGCCACGGTCGTCGCGAGCAAGATCGAGCGTCTCGTAGGTCATTCTGCGCTCCTCAGGCTGCGCGCGAACTCCGCGGCGCGGTCGAGCGCGGCAATGTCGAGGCCGGTCTCGTAGCCCAGCCCGGACAGCCGCGCGACCACGGCCTCGGTCGCCACGTTTCCGCGCGCGCCCGGCGCGTAGGGGCAGCCGCCGAGCCCCGCGATGGCGCTGTCGAAGACCCGGAGACCGTGGCTCAGGCTCACCTCGATATTGTCCAGCGCGCGCCCGCCAGTGTCGTGGAAATGCCCCGCCAGCCGGTCGGGCGGGATCTCCGAGATCACCGCGGCCAGCATCGCTTGCGTCGTCTCGGGCGTCGCCGCGCCGATCGTGTCACCGAGGGACACCTCGTAGCAGCCGAGCGTGACGAGCGCGCGGGCGACGCGGGCGACCTCGGCCGGAGGGACGCTGCCGTCATAGGGGCAATCGGTCACGCAGGATACATAGCCGCGCATCGGCACACCGGCCGCGCGCGCGGCCTCGGCCACCGGCGCGAAGCGCTCGAGGCTCTCGGCGATGGAGCAGTTGATATTGGCGCGGCTGAACCCTTCGGAGGCCGAGGCGAAGATCGCCACCTCGTCGGCCTTCGCCGCCAGCGCCGCCTCGAAGCCGCGCAGGTTCGGCGTCAGCGCGGCATAGGACGTGCCGGGGCGGCGGGTGATCCCGGCCAGCACCTCGGCGGCATCGGCCATCTGCGGCACCCATTTCGGGCTGACGAAGCTCGTGACCTCGATCTTCGCGAACCCCGCTTCGGACAGGAGATCGGTCAGGCGGATTTTGTCGGCGGTCGCGATCTGCGCCTTTTCATTCTGGAGCCCGTCGCGCGGGCCCATCTCGAAGAGGGTGACCGAATCGCTCATGCCTCGTCCTCCAGCCGCAGCAGCAGCGTGCCGTCGCTGACCTGGTCGCCCTCGGCCACCAGAAGCTCGGCCACCGTGCCGTCGCGCGGCGCGGTCAGCGTGTGTTCCATCTTCATCGCCTCGAGCACGATGAGCGCGGCGCCGCTCTCGACCTCGGCGCCCGGCGCGGTCGAGACGCGCTTGACCAGACCCGGCATCGGCGCGGTGATCGCATCGCCGCCCGCGGCATCCGCATCGGCAAGCGCGAGCGGGTCGGGCAGGGTGAAGACCGCGCGGTGGCCCGAGGCGAAGACCGCGAGGGTCGATCCGATCCGCCGGATCTCGGCCGGGTAGCTTTGGCCGTCCTCGGTCACACGCAACTCCCCGCCCGCACGATCAAGATGCAGCGTGATCGCCTGCTCGTCCCAGCTGACCCGGACGCTCTGGCCGGTCTGCGCGACCTCCGCCGCAATCAGGGCGTCTCCCTGCATCACGAGCACCGTTCGCGTCGCCGGGCCGAAATGCCGGTAGCCCGACAGCCGGTCCCAGGGATCGTCGCCTGTGGCCGGACCGGTCAGACCCGCCGCCGCCGCGGCCGCGAGCGCGACCAGAGAGCCAACGACCGGGGCAGGGGCGGTCAGCGTGTCCTGGTCGCGGGCGATCAGACCGGTATCGACCTCGCCCCGTCCGAAGCCCTCATGCGCGGCCAGGGCCGAGAGGAAGTCGAGATTGGTCACGGTGCCCGCGACCTGCGTTTCTGCCAGGGCCTGGCGCAGGCGCGCCAGCGCGGCAGCGCGGGTGGGGCCGTGGGTGATGATCTTGGCGATCATCGGGTCGTAATGCGGGCTGATCTCGTCGCCCGAGCGCACGCCCGCATCGACCCGGACGGACCCGCGCGCGAACTCGGCGGCCTCGGGAAATTCCAGATGCGCCAGCGTGCCGGTCGCGGGCAAGAAGCCCCGCGCCGCGTCCTCGGCATAGAGCCGCGCCTCGAAGGCCCAGCCGTCGATGGAGAGATCCTCCTGCGCCATCGGCAGCGCCTCTCCGGCGGCCACGCGGAGCTGCAGCTCCACCAGATCGAGCCCGGTGATCGCCTCGGTCACGGGATGCTCGACCTGCAGCCGTGTGTTCATCTCCATGAACCAGAACCCGTCCTCGCGGAGCGGGCCGGAGCCGTCGGCGATGAACTCGACGGTGCCCGCGCCCCGGTAGCCGATGGCGCGCGCGGCCTCGACCGCGGCGCGGCCCATCGCGGCGCGCACCGCCTCGGGCATGTCCGGGGCAGGGGCTTCCTCGATCACCTTCTGATGGCGGCGCTGGAGCGAGCAGTCGCGCTCGAAGAGATGGAGGACGGTGCCATGCGCATCGGCCATGACCTGGATTTCGACATGGCGCGGAGAGGTCACGAATTTCTCGATGAGGCAGGCCGGATCGCCGAAGGCCGCCTGTGCCTCGCGCTGCGCGCTTTCCAGCGCAGCGGCGAAATCACCGGCGCGCTCGACGAGCCGCATGCCCTTGCCGCCGCCGCCAGCGCGGGCCTTGATGAGCACCGGATAGCCGATCGCTTCGGCCTCGCGCGCCAGATGCGCCGGGTCCTGATCGTCGCCGTGGTAGCCGGGCACGACCGGGACGCCTGCCTCTTCCATCGCGCGCTTGGCCGCGTCTTTCAGACCCATCGCGCGGATGGCGCTGGCGGGCGGGCCGACGAAGGTCAGCCCTTGGGCCTCGACCGCCTCCACGAAACCGGGATTTTCGGAGAGGAACCCGTAGCCAGGATGGATCGCGTCGGCGCCGGCCCTGCGCGCGGCGGCGAGGATCGCGTCCGCGTTCAGGTAGCTCTCGGAGGCCGGGGGCGGGCCGATATGCACGGCCTCGTCGGCCATCGCGACATGACGCGCGTCCCGGTCGGCATCGGAATAGACCGCGACGGTGCGGATCCCGAGGCGGCGGGCGGTGGCGATGACGCGGCAGGCGATCTCGCCGCGATTGGCGATCAGCAATGTGCGGATCATGCCGCCTCCTCCCCGAAATCATGGACGACCGCGAAGGTCTCGTAGATGAGCGGCAGGTCCTCGCGGAACCGACCCGCGCGCGTCAGGTAGGCGCGGTAGCCCGCGCGCCAGTCCGCCAGATCGCGGAACTCGCCCTGCGGCGGCACCCGGGCCTCGTCCATCTCGTCCCAGCGCAGCTGCTCCACCGCAAGCGTGCGCGTGGCGAGCGCGGGCTGTCCTGCCCAGTCGAGCGCGATATCCACCCGGCCGGGCTCCGGCGCGGGCTCTGCCTCGGAAAACTCCGAGAGCGCCGCGCAGGTCGCGGTCTTTCGCCCCGCCCGCATCAGGCCCAGGATCTCGGCGTTGAGCGCGGGTCCGTCGCCCGGCCGGTAGCGCACAGCGCCCGGAAAGAGCCGCTCCGCCGCATCGCCCGTCACATCCGGAACACGCCGAAGCGCGTCTCCCCGATGGGCGCGTTGAGCGCCGCCGAGAGCGACAGCGCCAGCACGTCGCGGGTGCGGCGCGGGTCGATGATGCCGTCATCCCAGAGCCGCGCCGAGGCATAGAGCGGATGCGCCTGCTCGGCGAACTGGTCGATCACCGGCTCTTTGAAGGCGCGCTCCTCCTCCTCGGACCAAGACCCGCCCTTGCGCTCGATGGCGTCGCGCTTGACGGTGGCCAGAACGCCTGCCGCCTGTTCGCCGCCCATGACCGAGATGCGGCTGTTGGGCCAGGTCCAGAGGAAGCGCGGATCATAGGCCCGTCCGCACATGCCGTAATTCCCCGCGCCGAAACTGCCGCCGACCAGAAGCGTGATCTTCGGAACACTGGCCGTCGCCACCGCCGTCACCAGCTTGGCGCCGTCGCGCGCGATGCCCCCGGCCTCGTATTTTCGCCCGACCATGAAGCCGGTGATGTTCTGGAGGAACACGAGCGGGATCTTCCGCTGCGCGCAGAGCTCGACGAAATGCGCGCCCTTCTGGGCGCTTTCCGAGAAGAGCACGCCATTGTTGGCGATGATGCCCACCGGAAGGCCCATCACATGGGCAAAGCCGGTCACTAGCGTGGTGCCGAAGCGCGCCTTGAACTCGTCGAAGCGGGAGCCGTCGACGATGCGGGCGATCACCTCGCGGATGTCATAGGGCGTCCGAAGATCGGCGGGGACGACGCCCAGAAGCTCCTCGGGATCGTAGAGCGGCTCTTCTGGGGTCTGGCGCGCGACGGTTACGGGCTTCTCGCCGTTCAGGTTGGCGATCGCCTGCCGCGCCAGCGCCAGCGCATGGGCGTCGTCCTCGGCCAGGTAATCGGCCACGCCCGAGAGCCGGGTATGGACGTCGCCGCCGCCCAGATCCTCGGCCGAGACGACCTCGCCCGTGGCGGCCTTCACCAGGGGCGGACCGGCGAGGAAGATCGTGCCCTGATCCCGCACGATGATGGTGACGTCCGACATCGCGGGCACGTAGGCCCCGCCCGCGGTGCAGGAACCCATCACCACGGCGATCTGCGGGATGCAAGCGGCGCTCATATTGGCCTGGTTGAAGAAGATCCGGCCGAAATGGTCGCGGTCGGGGAAGACCTCGTCCTGGTTGGGAAGGTTCGCACCGCCCGAGTCGACCAGGTAGACGCAGGGCAGGCGGTTCGCCTGCGCGATCTCCTGTGCGCGGAGGTGCTTCTTGACCGTCATCGGGAAATAGGTGCCGCCCTTCACGGTGGCGTCGTTGCAGACCACCATGACCTCGCGCCCCGCGACCCGGCCAATGCCCGCGATTGCGCCCGCTGCCGGGCTGGCGTTCCCGTACATGCCATGCGCCGCGAAGAGCCCTACCTCAAGGAAGGGCGAGCCGGGATCGAGGAGCCGCGCGATCCGCTCGCGGGGCAAAAGCTTGCCGCGCGAGACATGCCGCTCGCGCGCGGCCTCGCCGCCGCCGCGCTCGGCCCAGAGCGCGGCCTCCGCGACGGGCGCGAGCTGCGCCTCCTGCGCGGCGCGATTGGCCGCGAAACTCTCGGAGCGGGGCGAGATCTGCGAGGCCAGGACCGCCATCAGCGCATCGCCGCCATCAGCTCGCGCCCGATCAGCATGCGCCGGATCTCGGAGGTGCCTGCGCCGATCTCCATCAGCTTGGCGTCGCGGAACATCCGGCTGACGGGCGTCTCGTTCATGAAGCCCGACCCGCCCATCGCCTGCACCGCCTGATGGGCGACGGTCATCGCCTCTTCGCTGGCATAGAGCACGCAGGCGGCGGCGTCCTGTCGGGTCACCTCGCCCCGGTCGCAGGCGCGCGCGACCTCGTAGATATAGGCGCGGGCGGAGTTCAGCTTGGTGTACATGTCGGCGATCTTGCCCTGCATGAGCTGGAAATCCCCGATGGGTTTTCCGAACTGCTTGCGCTCGGCCAGGTAGGGCATGATCTCGTCGAGACAGGCGGCCATGATCCCGGTGCCGATCCCCGACAGCACGACCCGCTCGTAATCGAGCCCCGACATCAGGACCGCGACGCCGCGGCCTTCCTCGCCCAAGATGTTGTCATAGGGCACTTCGACCTCGTCGAAGCGCAGCTCCACCGTGTTCGAACCGCGCATGCCGAGCTTGTCGAAATGATCAGACTGGGTGAAGCCCGGCATGGTCTTTTCGATCAGGAAGGCGGTGATGCCGCGCGCCCCGGCCTCGGGATCGGTCTTGGCGTAGACGACGAGCGTGCCCGCCTCGCCGCCATTGGTGATCCAGTACTTGGTGCCGTTCAGCACGAAGCGGTCGTTCTTCTTCTCGGCGCGGAGCGACATGCTCACTACGTCCGACCCCGCGCCCGCCTCGGACATCGCGAGCGCGCCGACCCGTTCGCCCGAGATCAGGCCCGGCAGGTAGCGCGCCTTCTGTTCGGGCGAGCCGTTGAGGTTGATCTGGTTGACGCAGAGGTTCGAATGCGCCCCGTAGCTGAGCGAGACCGAGGCCGAGGCGCGGGCGATCTCCTCGACCGCGACGACATGGGCGAGATAGCCCATGCCCGCGCCGCCATCCTCTTCGGGCACGGTGATGCCCAGAAGGCCGAGCTCGCCCATCTCATGCCAGAGATCGTGCGGGAAGTCGTTGTCGCGGTCGATCGCGGCGGCCAGCGGCTTGACCCGCTCCTGCGCCCAGCGATGCACCATGTCTCGAAGCGCGTTCACCTCGTCACCGAGGTCGAACCGCATGGATGCGGTGAACATGATCCCTCCCATATGGTCCGTGCGGCGCCGCTGCGACGTGAGCCGTCGTCGGGTGCGCTCTTGGAGCCGAGTGTTCGGCAGGGCGCCTGGAAGGTCAATGGCCTGCGACCGCCGGAGCGGCCGATCTCCGTCGCGTCAGTCGCGGGTCTCGTCGAGCGTCGCCGGGGCCAGCGAGGCGTAATAGGCCGCCAGCGCCTCGATCTGCGCGTCGGTCAGCTCCTGCGCGGCGTGGTGCATCAATTCCGCCACGCGCCCGCCGCCCTGGATGCCCTCGCGCCAGAGCTCCAGCTGGGTCTTGAGATAGGGCGCGTATTGCCCGGCGAGCGAGGGGAAGGCCGGGTCGAGCGGCTTGTCCCAGGGGCCGTGGCAGGCGTTGCAGGCGGGAACCTCGACGGTGCCGCCCTCGGTCGCGAGCGCGCGGCCGGTCTCGGCCAGCTCCGTGTCGACGTCCCTAGCAGGCCCGCCCGAGGGCGCGTTCCCGGCGAAGGCGGCGGCGAGGCGCGGGATCGCGTCGGCGGGCACGTGGCTCATGGCCTCGGCCATGATGCCGCTGTCGCGGGTGCCCGCGGCATAGGCGGAGAGGCTCTGGGCGATATAGGTCTCGGACAGGATGTCGAGCCGCGGGATATGAGCGCTGCCCGAGACGCCGTCGAGACCATGGCACATCGCGCAGGTCTTGCCTTCGGGCTTGTCGGTCAGCTCGGCATAGCGCGGGCCGCTCATCTCGCCGACCTCCATCAGGAAGGCCACGACCGACCAGACCTCGTCCGACCGCTTCGCGGGCCAACCGGGCATGCCGCTCATCTTGACGCCCTGATGCACGATCCAGTGGAACTCGGACGCGGTCCAATCCCCGACCGCGTCGGTGATATGGGGCGGCTGCGGCACCATCGACAGCACCGTGGCCGAGCGCTCCTGCCCCGGAGCGGCGTGGCAATGGCGGCAGGCGCTGTCATAGTGGCCGGCCCCGAGCTTCACCCGGTCCTCGGTCTGAAGATCGGCGGGCGGCTCGGCATGGGCGCGCAGGTCGACAGAGTTGCGGAAGGTCTCGTGCAGGATCGGGCTGACGCCGGGCAGATGACCGACCTTGGCCGAGACGTTGTAGAGGCCGAAGGCCACCACCGCGCCGCCGCCCACCGCGCCCGCGACCGCCAGTGCGGCGACGAGGGTGCGGACCGTGCGCCAGTCGAGATCGGTGGTGAAGTGCCGCAGGAGCTTCATGCCGGGCGCTCCCGCAATTGCCGCGCGGTCAGGGCGAGACCGCCGAGAAGATAGACCGGCGTGCCGAGCGCCAGCATCAGAAGGCCGCCGAGCTGCTGACCGGCGAGGTCATGCGTCCCGTGCTCTGCGCCGTAAAGCGGCACCGGCGCCAGCACCAGAAGCGCGCCGAGAAGCGTCATGTGCATCGAGGTCAGAAGCAGCGCGCCCGCGCCCGCCAGAGGCGACGCGGGCGGCAGGGCGCTGGCCCAGACCGCCACTCCGACGGTCAGGAACAGCGCCTGTTCCAGCGCGAAGCCAAGGCCGCCCGCCTGCGACATGGCGTGGAGCGCGGGCAGGTGGAACGCCCAGACCACCGCGAACTCCAGCGCCGCGGCCAGTGCGACCGGCGGCGCGAGGCGCGCGAGCGCGGGCAGGGCCAAGACGAGGGCCGGGGCGGCGAAGGCCACCAGCGTCATGTGCCGCAGCATATGGGCGGGGAAGGGGCCGAAGACGCTCTCCCAGTCGGGTCCCCAGGCAAAGCCCAGAAGCGCCAACGCGGCGAGGGCAGGGACCGGGCGGATCACAGGCAGCTCCCGATCCAGAAGGCGGGGCTCGCGTTGAAGAGCACGCCGATGGCCGACACCAGCGCCAGGAGCCACCCGGCATGGCCCAGGAACTCGCGGCGGTGCTCCTCGGTCGGCTGGTCGTGCACGTAGTCGCGGTCGTCGAGGTAATCCCATTGCCGCCACGCCCGCCAGCCCGAGATCGCGATGCCGAGAAGCGCCGCGACGGTCGCCGCGACGATCCCGGTCCGCGCCAGCTCGGCATCGCCGGTCTTGGCGCAAACCGCGGCGGTCCAGCCGTAGATGACGCAGAAATGCAGCGCCCAGATCGTCGGCGCGGTGATCATGTGCCAGAGGCTGCGGTCGCGGCGCGGGATCATCAGAGCCCCCTCGGCACGAGGCCGATCATCGCGGCGGTCACGAGGCAGGTCACGACGAGGAAATGCCAGAAGAGCGTCGTGTTCCAGAGATCCGCGTCATAGCGCTGCGTCAGCTTGCCAGCAAAGGAGCCTGCGAGACAGTAGCACTGCATGATCACCCCGCAGAGAAGATGCGCGCAGGTCCAGACCACGAGCGCCCACATCATCGCGGGGTAGACATGGCTCGAGGGCGCCATGCCCGGCAGCCAGACCGCGCCGACCAGCGCCGCGCCGCCTGCGAGCCCCAGGAGAGGCGCGGCCCCGAGAAGCATCCGGGTGAGGCTCAAAGCGCCGCGCCGGTTCACGCCGCGCGCGGCGCGCGTTGCCGCCCAGCTTGCCGCCAGGAGGATCGCCGCCAGCGCCGTCAGCAGCGGGTGGGCATGGGTGGCGTCCTCGGGCGGGAAATCGGGGCGCGCGGTCCAGTAGAAGAACACGCCGAAGACGAGGCTCGCGAAGGCCGTGGCGTCGCCCAGCATGGTGATGAAGACCCCCCACCAGCCCGGCGCCTTCGCGCCCGAGACATAGACCGGCAGGCGCAGGCCGAGGCCCACATCTTTCATGGGCTTCTCCGGCACCTGCGCGGTCGAGGTCCAGAGCCAGTAGATCACGCAGGCGATGGCGAGCATGCCCGACACGATCGCGGGCGGATACCAGTGGAAGGTCGGAAAGATGAACGCGCCGCCGGTGAAGATCGCCGCCCAGACCGTGCACCAGGCGGGCCCGGTGATGCGCGCCACATGCTGCGGCTCGGCATCGACCGCCGAGGTCACGATGGTCTCGCGCAGGCCCTCCTCGGCATCGGGGATATAGAACCGCCCCGTGTCCAGCCGGTGCAGGAACTTGGGCTGGTCCCAGAGCGGGTAGCGCGAAGTGATGTAGGGCACGCCCCGGACACCCCAGCCCGGATCGGGGATGTCGTGGCTCCATTCCAGCGTGCCGCCGCCCCAGGGGTTGCGCTCGGTATAGGGCTGGCGCGACTTGGGCCGGATCAGGTCCCAGCCGAAGACCACGATGCCCGCGCCCACCACGAAGGCGCCCACCGTCGAGACCATGTTGAGCCAGTCCCATCCCAGATCGCCGGGATAGGTGTAGACCCGCCGCGGCATGCCCAGAAGCCCGGTCAGGTGCATCGGCAGAAAGCAGATGTTGAAGCCCACGAAGGTCAGCCAGAAGGCCCAGCGACCAAGCCGCTCGGACATCTTCTTCTTGGCGAAGAACGGGTAGTAGTAATAGACGCCGCCGATGATCGGGAAGATCATGCCTCCGAAGAGCGTGTAATGCAGGTGCGCCACGATGAAATAGGTGTCGTGGACCTGCCAGTCGAAGGGCGCGACCGCGACCATGATCCCGGTCAGGCCGCCCGCGGTGAAGACCGCCACCGCGCCCGCGATCCAGAGCATCGGCAGCGACATCTTCACTCGGCCGACCATCAGCGTGGCGACGAAGGCGAAGAGCTGCACCCCGGTCGGGATCACCACCGCCTCGGAGGCCGCCGAGAAGAACCCCAGCGAGATCGCGGGCAGGCCGGTGGTGAACATGTGGTGGACCCAGAGCCCGAAGCTCAGGAACCCGGTTCCGACGGCGGAAAGCACGATCCAGCTGTAGCCCACGATGGGCCGCTGCGCCGCGGTCGGCACCACCATCGCTGCGATGGCGATGGAGGGCAGGAAGATGATGTAGACCTCGGGATGGCCGAAGATCCAGAAGAGGTGCTGCCAGAGCATCGGATCGCCGCCCCGCTCGGGATCGAAGAACGGCCAGTCGAAGCTGCGCTGCATCTCGAAAAGGAAATCGCCCGCGATGAGCGGCGGGAAGGCGAAGAGGATCATGCCGCCGACGACCAGTACATACCAGGCGTAGAGCGGCATCAGGTTGATCCGCATTCCCGGCGGGCGGCACTTGACCACGCCCACGATCAGCTCGACCGCCGCCGCGATCGAGGCCACCTCGATGAAGCTCAGGCCCAGAAGCCAGATATCCGATCCCGGACCCTCGGCCTCGGTCGCGAGCGGGGGATACATGAACCAGCCCGAATCCGGCGCGACCCCGAAGAGAAGCGAGCCCAGGACGAAGAACCCGCCGATCAGGAAGGACCAGTAGCCATAGGCCGAGAGCCGCGGAAACGGCATGTCCCGCGCGCCAAGAAAGGCCGGCAGCAGCAGGATCGAGATCGCCTCGAACATCGGCACGGCGAAGAGGAACATCATCGCCGAGCCGTGCATGGTGAAGAACTGGTTGAACCGCTCGGCCGAGAGGAACTCGTTGTCGGGCACCGCGAGCTGGATGCGCATCAGGAGCGCGAGGATGCCCGCGACCATCATGAAGCCGAAGGCGGTCAGCGAATACCACGCGCCGACCTCGGAGTTGTTGACCGCGGACCAGTAGCGCCAGCCCTTGGGATCGTCCCAGACCGCGCGCAGCCGCTCTTCCTGCGCCTTCTGCAGCTCGGGATCGACCGGCTCGTCGAGCATCTCCTCTGTCGGCGGGTAGATGCCCTCGGGCGTCGGATCCTCGTAGGCCTCGCTCGGGGCAGGGATCGCGGTCTCGCGCCAGGTCTCGGTCATATCAGCCCCTCGAGATAGGCGGCGAGCGCCGAGAGATCCTCGTCGCTCAGGTGGTCATAGCCGGGCATCCGCGCGCCGGGTTTGATCGCGTCGGGTTTGCGCACCCAATCGATCAGCGCGGCGCGCTCCATCGGCAGGATGCCCGCCGCCAGCGTGGTGCGGCTGCCCATATGCGTCAGGTCCGGCCCGACCAGCCCCTGCGCCTCGGTGCCGCGCACCGCGTGGCAGGCGCCGCAGCCCTGCGCCGCGAAGATCGCCGCGCCGCGGATGGCCTCCGGACCCTCGGGCTCTGCGGCAGGCGCGGCTTCGCGCTCCAGCCACGCGGTGAAGTCCTCTTCGGTCATCACCACCGCGCCGAAGGCCATCTTGGCATGGCTGAGCCCGCAGAACTCGGCGCATTGGCCGCGATAGGTGCCGGGCTCTTCGGGTTTCAGAGACATCCGCGTCTCGCGGCCCGGGATCATGTCGGTCTTGCCGCCAAGTGCGGGGATCCAGAAGGAATGGATGACGCCGTTCGCGGCCAGCTCGATCTCGCTCCGCCGTCCCGCGGGCAGCCGGATCTCGTTGGCGCTGAGGATCGGCGCCTCGGCACCGTCGGGCGTGTAGGCCACGCGCCACCACCAGCTTTCGCCGACGACCCGCACGGTCAGCCCCTCGCCGGGCTCCCGCTGGCGCGGCATCTCGGAGAGCGCGTAGGACAGGAGCGCGGCCAGCACCACGGTTGGAAAGACGATGCCGCCGCCGATGATCAGGGTCTCCGCGGAACGGTGCGAAAACTGTCGCGGCGAAATGCGGGTGACGTAGATCACCAGACCGTTCATCGCGACCCAGAGGATCACCGCGCCGATAAGCATCACCCAGAAGAGATCGGCCAGAACACCCGCATCGCGCCCTGCGGGATCGAGCACCGATTGCGGCCCGCCACAGGCCGCCAGAGTTGCCACGAAAGACAGCAGGACGAACGGGCGGGGCGTCACGTGGGCTTCCAACTCCCTGGAAAAAATGACGCCCGGGTGCGCCTTTCCCCAGCAGATGGATCGACGCCAAATTTGTCAATGGAGAACGGCTGGGATTTCTTTTGATGGCGGATCGGTCGGCGGGCCTTGCTGGAAGTGGTCCCAGACAACCGGACAGTCAGCCGAGATGCATTGCAAACATCTTGAAGCGCGACTGGCGAAGCACCGACCGGTCGAGGGGATGGCTGATATGAGTGCCCGCAGCGGCAAGCCACAGAGGCCGACCGAGGCCGAGATCAGGGCTCTCCACGCCAGGATAGGGGGGCCGGTCCTCTTTCTAAGACACGCCTGTCGGCATCGCCGCGAACCGGCCGGCGATGATGGAGGACATTGCCCGGATGTGCCCCAGATACCCGTGCTCCGGGGCGCAAATGAACTCGGCCTGACTGTGAATAGAAGGCACGGTCGTCCTTCGGGACCGCGTCGCGCGGCTGACGGGCAGGATGGGCCGGAGCAATTCCGCGCCTGACCGCCTCACGCCTGACGATACATGTTGGGCGGGCTTGAAAGTGTGGAAATCGGCATGAAGTTAACATCATTACTCGGTATCAGGCCTGCAAAACTGTCCGAACAGCCGCAACCACGTCCGCTCTTCGCGCCGTCTTTCTTCCAACTTTTCAGGATGGTGCCTACATGAACATCTTTACCGGGACATCAGGACCGATGAGGTGAAATCGACCCGGTGGGCGTAGGCCAGTCGAACTGGTAAAGAGTTCCAGACCATCCGCGAGAGCCGACGTAGACCACGCTTTAGCAACGACGAGCCGAGGCTCCGAAGGAGCCGGAGGGCGGTGCAACAATTCGGGATAGGGTGCAACATGTGTTGCACCATCGCCGAAAACGCGGGCAAAAGGCCCCGAAACGGGAAAAGATCGGTCAGGTGGCCATGAGCACAGCGCCAGGAAAACAAGGGGTTTCGACCATCGAGAGGGCCGCGCGGCTAAGCGTGGCACCCATGATGGATTGGACCGACCGGCACTGCCGTGTGTTCCACCGTCACCTGTCGCGCGAGACGCTGCTCTATACCGAGATGGTGACCGCGCCGGCGTTGGTGCGCGGGGGCGCCGCGCATCTTCTGGACTTCTCGCCCGAGGAGCAGCCGGTGGCGCTGCAACTGGGTGGCTCGGAGCCCGGAGAGCTGGCCCAGGCGGCGCGGATGGGGGAAGAGGCGGGGTATGTCGAGATCAATCTCAATGTCGGCTGCCCCTCGGACCGGGTCCAGTCGGGCACGTTCGGCGCGGTCCTGATGACCACGCCCGACCTCGTGGCCTCCTCTGTGCGCGCCATGCGCGATGCGGTCGCGGTGCCGGTCACCGTCAAATGCCGGATCGGCGTGGACGATCAGGACCCCGAGACCGTGCTTCCGGACTTCCTCTCCCGCATCCGGGACGCGGGCTGCGAGCGGGTCGCGATCCATGCGCGCAAGGCTTGGCTCCAAGGCCTCTCGCCCAAGGAGAACCGCGATATCCCGCCGCTCGACTACGACCTCGTTCTGCGGATGAAGGAGCGCTTTCCCGACCTCCATGTCTCGGTCAATGGCGGCATCGGGTCGCTCGATGAGGCCGAGTGGTTCCTGGCCCAAGGCCTCGACGGCGTGATGATCGGGCGCGCTGCCTATCACCAGCCCTGGGATATCCTGGCCGATGCGGACGCGCGCATCTTCGGCAGCGAGCGCGCGGCGCCCGAGCCGGACGCGGTCGCGCGGCAGATGATGCCCTATGTGGCCCGGCATGTGGCCGAGGGCGGGCGCGCCCATCAGGTGACGCGCCACATGCTGGGGCTCTTCGCCGGACGGCCCGGAGCGCGGCTCTGGCGGCGGGCGCTGTCCGAGGGTGCGTCCCGACCCGGCGTCGGAGCCGAGCTGATCGAGGAGGCGCTCGCGGCCATGGAACGGGTGGCGGCAGAGGCGTGAGCGCGCTGGCCGACACGTTGACGGTGCGCGGCTGGGCGCGTCTTACGCTTGGGGATGCCGCCGCGTGGACCGAGGTTGCTCTCGCTCGCGCGCGCGAGGTCATCGCGGACCCCGGGATGCGGGCGCGTTGGCTGACCTGCGAGGACACGTGGTTCGTGGGCGTCGATGCGCTTCCGAGTGCGCCGGACGGATCGGTGGACGGCGTGCCCTTGCCCGGCACGCTGCGCGCGGCGCTCGATCTGCCGCCGCTCCATCCCGCCCAGATCTCTGCCGTCTGGCCCGGCTATCCGCGCCCGCGTGACGGCGAGAGCGAGGCCGCCTTCGGGTACCGGTTGCGGCGCGACGGGGCGCATCTGGACGGCGTTCTGAAAGAGGGCGGCGCGCGACGTGTGCGCGAGCCGCATGCCTTTATCCTCGGCCTGCCGATGACCGCAGCCGATCCCGGCGCGAGCCCGCTCGTGGTCTGGGAGCGCAGCCACGACATCCTCCGCGACGCGCTGTCCGAGGCGCTTTCCGGGCATCCGCCCGAGCGCTGGTCGGAGGTCGACGTGACCGACGCCTACACCGCCGCGCGCCGCGCCGTGTTCGAGCGATGCGAGCGCGTTCCGCTGCCCGCCCGTCCGGGCGAGGCCATCCTGCTGCACCGGCTCCTCCTCCACGGGATCGCGCCCTGGGAGCCGGGGGCGCAGGCCGCGCCAGAGGGCCGAATCGTCGCCTATTTCAGGCCGCCCTGTCCGGGGGGCGTGCGCGCGTGGCTGGGGCAGGAGACCCTGCCAAGCCTCTCGAATTAAGGCGAAACTCGGGCGTCAGCCTGCGGAAATCGGGTGATTGTTGCTGCGACGTGAACAGTAAGGGGCTGTCCCTTGTGCCGTTGCCGAAGCCGGTGCAACGTCGTTAGGACAAGTTAAAGTTCAAGGTATTGTGTCATGGGTCTGCTGAGTATCCTCCTGCCGTTTCTGCTGTTGTCGCCGCTCTTTGCTCTCTGGGGTGATGATGACGACGACAGTGATACATCGCCCGACGATGGCGGGTCGGGAGCGCCCGAGGACGAGGTGATCCTCGACGACGGGAACAATTTCTACGTCACCGATGACGCGGGCGAGGCGATCAACGGCGCCGGGGGCAATGACGAGCTTCTGGGCGGCGCGGGCGATGACACGCTCTTCGGCTCTGCAGGCGACGACGCGCTCCTCGGCGGCAGCGGCGACGACTGGCTTGCGGGCGGTCTTGGCGAAGATTTCGTGAATGGCAACGAGGGCGATGACACGGTCGGCGGCGGGTCGAATGACGACGCCGTCTTGGGCGGGCCGGGCGACGATCTCGTCGATGGCGGGCCGGGCAACGATTACCTCAATGGCGAAGAGGGCAATACCGAGCCGACGGGAGGCAACGATACGCTTACGGGCGGCGATGGGGACGACACGCTCGATGGCGAGGGCGGCGATGACGTGCTGTCCGGCGACGCAGGGGATGACGTGCTCCTCGGTCGCGAGGGGGCCGATCAACTCGACGGTGGCCCGGGCCGGGACCTTCTCTTTGGTGAACTGGGCGGCGCGGACACCTTGCTCGGCGGCGGCGGCAATGATGTGCTCTTTGGCGGACAGGTCCAGGACGGCGGCGCGGGCAGTGATCTGCTCTTCATCGCGGGTGTGGCCGAGGCCTCGGGCGGCGCCGGTGCCGATTTCTTCGCCCTCGACACGAGCGACGCCGAGGAGGCCGATAACGGGGTGCCGCAGATCCTCGATTTCGTCGGCAGCGGACCCGAGGCCGACCTGATCAGCGTGGCTGTCCCGGGCGCGGATATCTTCGATGCCGAACTCTCGGTCGCCGAGGATGGCGAGGATGCGCTGGTGCAGCTCGAGCTGGGCGAGGGTCCCGTCACCGTTGCGATCGTGGTCGGCGGGGCTGGCACCGTGGACGAAACCCACGTGATCCTCGAAGAGATCGAGTAACCCCTAGCGGTCCTTCAGGCGCGCGGCGCGGCCTCCGCGCCGCTGCGTGAGCTGCGGCGCGCGGTCGGGCAGTTCGGCCATGACAGCGCGCCGGGCCTCGGGCGTCATCCGCGACCAGGCGGTGATCTCGTCGATGGTGCGCAGGCAGCCGACGCAAAGCCGCGCGGTCGGATGGATCTGGCAGATATTCACGCAGGGACTGTCGATCTCGTTGCGTCTCCAGACAGGCGCGCTCATGCCAAGCTCCTCGAGGCCAGATGGCGCAGCCGGTCGAGCGCGCCTTGCAGGATGTAGGAGGCGGCGACATGGTCGATCACCTCGGCGCGCCTGCGCCGCGAGGTGTCGGCCTCGAGAAGCGCGCGTTCGGCCGCCACGGTCGAGAGCCGCTCGTCCCAGAAGGTGATCGGCCCGTCCCAGAGCCGCGAGAAATTGCGCGCAAAGGCCCGGGTCGACTGGCAACGCGGCCCCTCGGTCCCGTCCATGTTGCGCGGCAACCCGAGCACCACGCCGCCGATCTCGCGCGCGGCGAGGATCGCGAGAAGCCGCTCGGCATCGAGCGTGAACTTCTTGCGCCGGATCGTCTCGAGCGGGGTCGCGACCGAGCGCAGCCGGTCGGAGACCGCGACACCGATGGTCTTGTCGCCGAGGTCGAGCCCCGCCAGCGCGGTCATGGGCGCCATCGCGGGCAGCGCCGCTTCGACGCTCTCGAAGATCATTGCCCGATCCCGGCGCCTTGCGCCGCCTCGCGCACGGTCGCGAGCGCATCGTCGTTGCCCGCGAAGACCTCTTGCGCATCGGCATAGACCGCGATGGCCTGCTGGGGATCGCCGATCACGACAAGCGCGCCGATGAGCCGCGCCCATTCCTCGGGGGTGCCGCCCTCGGTGGCGAGCCGGTCGGAGAGACGTGCGACCATGCCGCGGATCATCTCCTGCCGCGCTTCCGGCGTCATGTCCTGCGCCGCCTCGACATCGGCCGCGCCGGGGCCGGGCAGGGCGGGGGCACGCGGAATGGGCGGGGTGTAGTCGGTCACGCCTGCGCGCGCCGCCATGTCCTCGATCTGCCCGGCGATGGGCGGCACCCAGGGGTCCTCGGGGGCGCTCCGCCGCAGAAGCGCGTCCCACATCCGGAAGGCGCGGTCGGGCCGTCCGGTCTGCGCCATGGTCAGACCGGCATAGTAGCGCGCCACGCCGTTCTCGGGATCGCGCGCGAGCGTCCGCTCCAGCACGCCTTCCGCCTCGGGCGAGACATAGCCCCCGGCGGCGAGCACCATCATGTCGGCGAGATCGGCATAGTCCTTGCCGGTGGCCGCATCGCCCTTGAGCTCGACGATCCGCTCCTGCGCCTCGTAAGCCGCGACGAAGTTGCCCAAGGCCGCCTCGGAGCGGGCCAGGAGCGTGTAGCCCTGCAGATCGTCGGGCCGCTCGGCGACCGCGCCGCGAAGCTTCTGGACGAGATCAAGATATTCCTCGGAGGGTTGCTGCGCCGGTTGGGTGGCGGGCACCTGCTCTTCGGCCATCGCCTGGCTCGGACGGGTGCGGCGCGCGTCCTCGGCCAGCTCGATGCGGGTGGCAAGCGAGAGATCGCCGTAACCCGGTGCACCGAGCTGGGCGTAAAGACCGTAGCCGCCACCGAGGATCAGGCTGGCGACCAGAAGTGCTGCTGCCAGGGTCGGGCCACGCCCGGCGCGGGACGAGCTCTCGGTTCCGGCGGCGGCATCGGCGGCGAGAAGGCGGCGGGAGACCTCGGTCTTCAGCCGCTCGGCCTCTTCCGGTGCGATGGTGCCGCGGGCGAGATCGCGGTCGACCTCCTTGAGCTGGTCGCGATAGACGGCGATGTCGAACGCAGTCGCATCGACGCTCCGCCGCCCGTGCAGAAGCGCCAGAACCAGAAGCGCCGTGACGGCAAGGCCACCGGCGCCGGTAATGATCCAGAAGACCGTCAAACCTCACTCCCAGGAAATCTTCCCCGGCGGCTGTCCTATCGTGGCGAGGGCCTCGACAAAAGGGAAAATCCCCGTGAGCGCCCCCATGTCGCAACTGCGCGAATTTGTGACGGTTGTGGTCGTGGACGCCGGGGGAGCGGGGTGCAAAGAGAGCGCGATATCGTCCGTCCTCTAGGAATCGCGAGCGCCCATGAAACGCTACTCCGTCTTCGCCGTCGCCCGAGAAGCCGCCCGCTACCACGAAGGCTGGGAGCGGGCCTGGAGAAAGGCCACGCCGAAGAAGAAATACGACGTCATCATCGTCGGCGCCGGCGGGCACGGGCTGGCCACGGCCTACTACCTGGGCAAGCGCCACGGCATCAAGAACGTGGCGGTGCTCGACAAGGGCTGGCTCGGCGGCGGCAATACCGGCCGCAACACCACGATCATCCGCTCGAACTACCTGCAGGACCCCTCGGCCGCGATCTACGAGAAGGCCCGCTCGCTTTACGAGACGATGAGCCAGGACCTGAACTACAACGTCATGTTCAGCCCGCGCGGCGTGATGATGCTGGCCCAGACCGAGCACGAGGTGCGCGGCTACATGCGGACCGCGCATGCCAACGCGCTGCAGGGCGTCGAGACGCGCTTCATCTCTCCTGAGGAGGTCAAGAAGCTCGTCCCGATCATCGAGCTCAAGGGACCGCGCTACCCGGTTCTCGGCGCGCTCTGGCAGGAGCGGGCGGGCACCGCGCGCCACGACGCGGTGGCCTGGGGCTACGCGCGCGCCTGCTCGGACATGGGCATGGACATCATCCAGAACTGCGCCGTGACCGGGGTGCGCTCCGAGAACGGCCAGGTCACCGGCGTCGAGACCACGCAAGGTTCGATCCACTGCGACAAGCTCGGCATCGTCGTCGCAGGCCATTCGGGCGTCCTGGCCGAGATGGCGGGCTTCCGCCTGCCGATCGAGAGCGTGGCGCTGCAGGCGCTCGTCTCCGAGCCGATCAAGCCCTGCATGGACGTGGTCGTCATGGCCAACACCGTGCATGGCTACATGAGCCAGTCCGACAAGGGCGAGATGGTGATCGGCGGCGGCGCCGACGGCTACAACAACTACACCCAGCGCGGCTCCTTCCAGCATATCGAGGAAACCGTGCGCTCGCTGATCGAGACCTTCCCGATGATCTCGCGGCTCAAGATGCTGCGGCAATGGGGCGGGATCGTCGACATGACCGGCGACCGCTCGCCGATCATCTCGAAAACGCCGCTCGGAAACTGCTTTATCAACTGCGGCTGGGGCACCGGCGGCTTCAAGGCGATCCCGGGCTCCGGCTGGGCCACCGCCGAGATGATCGCCAAGGGCGAGCCCGGCCCGCTGGCCCGCGCTTTCGGCCTCGAGCGCTTCCGCGAAGGCCGCTTCATCGACGAGAGCGTCGCGGCGGGGGTCGCGCACTGATGGCACAGCGTCCGCTCCCGGCTGCGCCCGAAATCCGCCATGAGCGGAATTCCGCGCGTGATGTGAATCTTTTCTGGAACCCGGACGCGATCGACCGTGTTCAGCCCGCAACTGACTGTTTTTCAGGAGCGAGCCTATGGCCGACCAACACGAGCGTCGCGACGCAACCCACAACACCACCACGACCACAACGACCACTTCGGGCGGTGGCTCCGGCATGGCGTTCATCCTCGGCATCGTCGTCGTCATCGTCGCCATCATTGCCTGGGTCATGTTCGCGGGCGGTGACGGGTCGACCGACAGCGCCGGTGGGTCGAGCGGCGGCTCCGATGTCAGTATCTCCGTCGAAGGCGGCGATGCGGACAGCTCCGCAGCGGCCACCGATGATGGCGCAGCCGCAGAGTCGAGCGCCGATGCCGGCTCCGACACCTCGTCGGGCGACAGCGCATCCGGTGACGGCGCCTCTGCTGAAGCGGGCGCAGCCGCGACCGATAGCGGCGCTGCAGCCGACGCTGAAGCCAGCAGCGGCAACTAGGCCTCTCTACACCTTCCGCGTGGCCCGTCCGGGCCGCGCGTCAGCCCATGCCATCCCGGTCGCTCTCGCGGCCGGGATTTTTGCGTCCTTTGCGTCCGAGGGAAGCCGCCCATGCTGATCCTGACTTGCCCCTATTGCGGCGTCGCTGCCGACGAGACCGAGCTGCATCCCGGCGGCGAGGCTCATCTCACGCGCGAAGGCCCCGAGAGCGGCGAAGAGGCGTTTCACGACTACCTCTTCCTGCGCCAGAACCCCAAGGGCGTGCATTTCGAGCGCTGGCGCCATTCGCATGGCTGCGGCAAGTGGTTCCATGCCGCGCGCTGCACCGTCTCGCTCGAGGTGTTCGGCACCTATCCCGCGCAGGTCTCCGAGCCGCCCGAGGATATCCTGTCGACCATCGACGCCCGGCGTCCAGGCTGGCGCGACACCGCCTGATGCCCGCGATCATGCCTCTCACCCCTGCCACTAACCCCCTCGGAGGGGCAGTCCGACCGACCGTCGCGCCGCTCTCTCCCTCCAGACCGGAGGTCCGGACATGAGCACCCGTCTCGCCACCGGCGGCCGCCTGATCGACCGCTCCGAGCAGACCCGCTTCACCTTCAACGGCCGCCACATGCGGGGCCTGAAGGGCGACACGCTGGCCTCGGCGCTTCTGGCCAATGACCAGATGCTGATGGGCCGCAGCTTCAAGTATCACCGCCCGCGCGGCGTCGTGGCCTCGGGAGCGGAGGAACCCAACGCGCTTCTGAGCATCGGCAAGGGCGACACGTTCGAGCCGAACCAGCGGGCGACCACGCAGGAGCTCTTCGACGGGCTCGCCGCCGAGAGCCAAAACCACTGGCCCTCGCTCGAGACCGATATCGGAGCGGTGAACACCGCGCTCGCGCGCTTCCTGCCCGCGGGCTTCTACTACAAGATGTTCATCCACCCGCGCCCCTTCTGGAAGCATGTCTACGAGCCGATCATCCGCAAATCGGCCGGTCTCGGGAAGGCGCCCGGCTCCGAGGCGCGCGATCCCGACCGCTACGAGCATTTCCATCACCACACCGATACCGTGATCGTCGGCGGCGGCGTCGCCGGTCTCCTCGCGGCCAAGCTTGCCGGAGAGCGCGGCGAGCGCGTCTTGCTGATCGAGCAGACCGGCCATTGGGGCGGTCGCGCGGTGGTCGATGGCGGCGAGATCGACGGCCTTCCGACCGAGGACTGGGTCTCCCGCACCGTCGCGGAACTCGAGGCGATGGAGACCGTGACGCTGCGCCTGCGCACCATGGCCTCGGGCGTCTACGACCACGGCTCGCTCCTGGCCTATGAGCGTCTGACCGATCACCTCTCCGACAAGACCGGTCCGCGCCACCGCCTCTGGCGGATCCGCACCGAGCGCATCGTCACCGCGACCGGCGCCATCGAGCGTCCGCTCTCCTTTGCCGGGAACGACCTGCCGGGCGTGATGCTGGCCTCGGCGGTGCGCGACTACGTCGTGAACTTCGCCGTCTCGCCGGGCGACCGCACCGTGGTCGTCACCAACAATGACGACGCCTATCGCACCGCGCTGATCCTGAAGCGCGCAGGCCTCGACGTGCCCGCGGTGATCGACGCCCGCCCCGAAGGCGGCGGCGCGCTGATGGCCGAGGCCGAGGCCGCAGGCATCCGCGTCATCAAGGGCCGCGGCATCGCCAAGGTCTCGGGCGGCAAGCGCGTCAAGAAGGTCGGCATCTGCGCGATGGCGGGCGAGGGCGGCGTTCTCGACGAGATCGCCTGCGACGCGGTCGCCATGTCCGGCGGCTGGTCTCCGGTCGTGCATCTCTGGTCCCATTGCGGCGGAAAGCTCAGCTGGGACGATGCGCAGGCGATGTTCCGCCCCGATCCCGAGCGCGCGCCGACCTCGCATGACGGCGAGCCCTTCGTCACCGCGCTGGGCAGCGCCAACGGCTATCTGGGCCTCGACGCCGTTCTCAACGACGCCGCGCAAGCGATGGGCGGCAACGCCCCCGCCGCCAGTGCAACCGAGGAAGCGCCGCTCGCGCCGGTCTGGCTGATGCCGCAGGGCGCCAAGCGCGCGCTCCGTTCCAAGGCCTGGCTCGACTACCAGAACGACGTCAAGGTCTCGGACGTGCAGCTCGCCGCGCAGGAAGGCTTCGAGTCGGTCGAGCACGCCAAGCGCTACACCACGCTCGGCATGGCGACCGATCAGGGCAAGCTCAGCAATATCAACGGTCTGGCGATCCTTGCTGGCGCGTTGAATGAAGCGATCCCGCAGGTCGGCACCACCACTTTCCGTCCGCCCTACACGCCGATCTCGATGGGCGCGATCGGCGGCGAGGCGCGCGGCGCGCTCTTCCAGCCGGTCCGGCGCACGCCGCTCCATGACTGGCACGAGGCCCATAATGCCGAGTGGGAACCGGTGGGCCACTGGCGGCGTCCCTATTGCTTCCCGCGCGCGGGCGAGACCAAAGAGCAGGCGGTCGCCCGCGAGATCACCGCGACCCGCAAGAACCTCGGGTTACTCGACGCCTCGACGCTGGGCAAGATCGTGGTCAAGGGTCCCGATGCCGGGCGTTTCCTCGACATGCTCTACACCAACCTGATGTCGAGCCTGAAACCGGGCTTTTGCCGCTACGGGCTGATGTGCTCGGAGAACGGCTTCCTGATGGATGACGGCGTGGTGGCGCGGATCGACGAGGACACCTTCCTCTGCCACACCACCACCGGCGGCGCGGATCGCATCCATGCCCATATGGAGGAGTGGCTCCAGACCGAGTGGTGGGACTGGCAGGTCTACACCGCCAACCTGACCGAGCAATACGCCCAGATCGCCGTGGTCGGTCCCAAATCCCGCGCGGTGCTCGAAAAGCTCGGCTCGGACATGGAGCTCTCGAAAGAGGCGCTGCCCTTCATGCAGTGGCGCGAGGGCACGCTCGCGGGCATTCCCGCGCGCATTTTCCGCATCTCCTTCTCGGGCGAGCTCTCCTACGAGGTCGCCGTGCCTGCGAACCGCGGGATGGAGCTTTGGGAGAAGCTGCACGCCGAAGGCTCCGAGTTCGGTGCCACCGCCTACGGCACCGAGGCCCTGCACGTCATGCGGGCCGAGAAGGGCTTCATCATGATCGGCGACGAGACCGACGGCACCGTGATCCCGCAGGATCTGGGTCTCGGCTGGGCGATCTCGAAGAAGAAAGAGGACTATATCGGCAAGCGCGCGCAGGCGCGGACCCACATGACCGATCCCGCGCGCTGGCAGCTTGTCGGGCTGAAATCCGAGGACGGCTCGGTCCTGCCCGAGGGCGCCTATATCCTGGCCGACGGGCGCAACGACAACCGCCAGTGCAACACGCAAGGCCGGATCACCTCGACCTACCACTCGCCGACGCTCGGCCACGGCATCGCCATGGGGCTCCTCCTGAATGGGCCGGACCGCATGGACGAGATCGTCGAGGTCAGCAATCTCGACGGCGCGCCGGTCAAGGCGCGCGTCGTGAGCCCCGTGTTCTACGATTCCGAGGGGGAAAAGCAGAATGTCTGACGTCCTGACCGCCCTGAACGGCCGCTCCGCCAGCGGCGCGATCACCGTCGCCGATGCCGGGCCGACCGGCATGATCACCATCCGCGGCGCGCTCGACGAGATCGGCATGGCCGTCTCGGACGCGCTGGGCCTCGGCGTGCCCGACACGCTTGGGGTCAGCGAGGGCGAGGGCCTCAGCCTTCTCTGGATGTCGCCGGACGAGCTTCTGGTGATCTGCGGATACGACGCCGCGCCCGACCTGGCCGGACGCCTGACCGAGGCGCTGTCGGACGCCCATTCGCTGGTCGCCGTCGTGTCGGACGCCCGCAGCCTGATCGCTCTTGAGGGCCCCGAGGCGGCGCTCCGCGAGACCCTCGCCAAGCTCACGCCCGCCGACATGTCCCCGGGTGCCTTCGGCCCCGGCATCGTCCGCCGCACGCGGCTCGCGCAGGTCGCGGGCGCGGTGTGGCTGGTCGAGGGCGGCGCGCGGGTGATCTGCTTCCGCTCGGTCTCGGATTACGTGTTCGGCCTTCTGGAGGTCTCGGCACGGGACGACGCGCGGGTCGGCGTCTTCTGATCCGGCAGCGCGGGAACCACCAAGAATATCGAGGGCGTCGGGACCGGTTCCGGCGCCCTTTTTCGTGCCTCACCGACCAAAGGGCGATTTGCCCGGCCTGATCCGCACTTCCTCGGAACAAGGGCGGGTGCCTTGCGTTTATTGAACAAGCCTGCCCGGAACGGAGGTCTGCGCCCTTGACGGGTGTGCTCCTCCGCGACAGGTAGCAATATGTCATAGATTAATCCGAAGGGACCCCGACCATGGCTTTCGAACTTCCCGATCTTCCCTATGCCCACGACGCGCTTGCCTCCAAGGGCATGTCGCAGGAGACCCTCGAGTTCCACCACGACATCCACCACAAGGCCTATGTCGACAATGGCAACAAGGCCATTTCCGGCACCGAGTGGGAAGGAAAGTCGGTCGAGGAGATCATCAAGGGCACCTACGATCCGAACGCGGTCGCCCAGTCCGGCATCTTCAACAACGCCTCGCAGTACTGGAACCACAACCAGTTCTGGGAGATGATGGGCCCCGACAGCTACAAGATGCCCGGCGAGCTTGAGAGCGCGCTGACCGAAAGCTTCGGCTCGGTCGACAAGTTCAAGGAAGAGTTCGCCGCTGCCGGCGGTGGCCAGTTCGGCTCCGGCTGGGCATGGCTCGTCAAGGACACCGATGGCGGCCTCAAGGTCACCAAGACCGAGAACGGCGTGAACCCGCTCTGCTTCGGCCAGACTGCGCTTCTGGGCTGCGACGTGTGGGAGCACTCCTACTACATCGACTTCCGCAACAAGCGTCCGGCCTACCTGACGAACTTCCTCGACAACCTCGTCAACTGGGAGAACGTCGCCAGCCGGATGTAATCGGCGCGATCCGTTCCAATTTGAGCCGCCCCGTGGGTCCGTCCCGCGGGGCGGTTTGCATTTCAAGGGGCTGTAATGGCGGGGAAATTACGGGTCCTTGTCCTCGCGCAAGGACGCATTCGGGCGTGCGGGCTACGCTCCCGCTCCAAACTGCCGCCAGATCCGGGCCACAGCCTCTCGCTGACCCTGCGATTTCCGAAGCCCGTCGGAAAAGGACCGTCTTTCCAAGGAACAGCGCCCGTCACCGCGCGTTTTCCTTCAGATACCCATAACACATTTCAGGAGGGCCCCATGGCCGAGCGACACAGATCCAAAGACGGCGTCAGCGAGACCGAAGAGCTTCTGGACGGCGCGCCCGACGCGCCCGAAGAGCAGGGCCGCTCCGGCGGTCGGATCGCCACCAAGACCGGCACCCGCGACGAGAAGAAACAGCTCGACGAGACCTCCTCGGGCGCGACCCGCCCCCTTGCCCAGGATCAGGACAAAAGCGGCAACAAGGAGAGCGTGTGATGTCGGTTCTGACCAAGGACACCTGGGTGCTCGTGACCGACAGCGAAAAGGCGCTCTTCCTGCGCAACGATGTCGATGCCGAGAACCCCGACCTGAACGTGCTCCGCATTGAGGAGCAGGACAACCCGCCGAACCGCGAGCAGGCCGCCAACCGGCGTGGCCGCATGAACGACGGCGCGCCGGGCCAGCGCTCGGCGCTCGACGACACCGACTGGCACGAGCTTGCCAAGGAGCGCTTCGCCGAGGATCTCGCCGACATCCTCTACACCCAGGCGCATAAGGGCGCGTTCGAGCGCATCGTGATCGTCGCGGGACCGAGCGTTCTCGGAAACCTGCGCGACGCCCTGCACAAGGAAGTGAGCGACAAGGTGGTCGCCGAAATCGACAAGAACCTTGCAGGCCACCCGATCGACGAGATCGAGAAGGCCCTGAAGGACGCGCTGGCAAACTGAGCCTCTCACCTCACCGGGCACCCAAACTTGCCCGGTGAGGCCGCGCATGGCACTCTGAGGCAGACCTACCGACAGGAGGCTGCCATGATCGCCGTCATGTTGCCGCGCCGTGCCCATGACGCGGCCCGCGCCCCCTCAGACGGTCCCCGGACATGACGTCGCGCCGCATCTGCCAGGCCGTCATCGCGATCTATGTCCTCGTGTGGCTCGCGGCCCTTTCGCTCTTCGCGATCGGGACATTCGGGCTGTTCGGTCAGACCGCCGACCCTCTGGCAGGGATTTTCCTGATTCCGGTCGGGCTCCCCTGGACCCTGATGCTCGAGTTTGTCGGACCGCTCGCGCCGGTCCTGGGACTGCTTGCACCGGTGCTGAACCTGATCCTCTTCATCGCCTTCTGCCGCCTCTGGCGGCGCTGAGACGCGCCGCGCTTTCCCTCGTGCGATCAAGCGGGTAGGGCAGGAGCGGACAAGAGGAATCGCGCCATGACACAGACCGGATCGGGCATCGCGGCGGTGATCGCCGCCTGTGTGATCTGGGGCCTGTCACCGCTCTACTACCGGGCGCTCGACGCGGTGCCGCCGCTTGAGATCCTCGCCCACCGGACCTTCTGGTCGCTGGTCTTCTTCGCCACGCTTCTGGGCGTTCAGGGACGGCTTGGACGGCTGCGCGCGGCGCTCTCGGACCGGCGCTCGGCGCTAATCATCCTCGCCGCGGCGCTGATCATCTCGATCAACTGGTTCCTCTTCATCTGGGCGATCCACAACGCCCGCGCAACCGAGGCGAGCCTCGGCTATTACATCTTCCCGCTGGTCGCGGTGGCTCTGGGCCGTATCGCCTTCGGAGAGCGGCTCGACCGCCTCCAGATCGCCGCCGTCGCGCTTGCGGTGGTCGCGGTCAGCGTCCTCGCCGTCCGGCAAGGCGCGCTGCCCTGGGTGTCGCTGGTCCTGGCCACGTCCTTCGGCATCTACGGTCTCCTGAAGAAGCGGCTCTCCGTCGGCGCTGTGACTTCGGTGACCGGCGAAGTGCTCCTGATCCTGCCGATCTCGGCGGGCTACCTTCTGTGGCTGGGCCTCACGGGGCAGGGCGCGTTCGGCGCGGATCTGGGTCTCGCGCTCCTCCTCATCGGATCGGGACCGGTCACGGCCCTGCCGCTCATCCTCTTTTCCCACGCCTCGCAGCGGGTTGCCTACGGGACCATCGGCCTTCTGCAATACGTCAACCCGACCCTGCAGTTCCTGATCGCCACGGTGATCTTCCGAGAGCCGTTCGGCACCGCGCAGGCCCTGGCCTTCGGGCTGATCTGGGCGGCGCTGGCGCTCTACTCCGCCGCGCTCCTGCGTCAGGAAAGGGCGTCGAAAGCCGCCTCGATATCGGTGCAGAACGTCACCTGACCCAAGAGGCTCTCGCCCGCGAAGCCCTGCGCCACGACGTGATCCACGAGCGCCCGCAGCGGGGCCCAGAACCCCGCGATATCGAGCACGAGGATCGGCTTGTCGTGCAGGCCGAGCTGCCGCCAGGTCAGCACCTCGAAGAACTCGTCGAGCGTGCCCGCCCCGCCCGGCAGCACCATCACCGCATCGGCGTTCATGACCATGACCTTCTTGCGCTCATGCATGGTCTCGGTGACGACGAAGCGCGTCAGGTCGGTCTTGCCGACCTCGAGCTGCAGGAGATGGGTGGGGATCACCCCGAAGGTCTCGCCGCCCGCGTCCTGCGCGGCGCGCGCTACCCGGCCCATCAGGCCGACATCGCCCGCGCCGTAGACAAGCCGCCAGTCCCGCTCGGCCAAGCCGCGCCCCAGGGCATCGGCGGCCTCGGCATAGGCCGGGTCGCTCCCGTCGCGGGAGCCGCAATAGACGCAGACGGATAGGTTTGCCATGAGGAGTTCCCGCGAAATCAGTATGTTTTGACCGGACATAACGCCATTGCTATCCTCCCTCAACCGACGAGGGCGCACCTGCCGCAAAGGGGAGGCAGGCGGCCCGGTGCCTTGGGGACCACGGGGGAAGGCGATGGGCATCTACCTGCGCAAGGGGACGCGCGCGACGCTTCTGGGCGGCGCCCTGGCGCTGGCGCTGGTGATCGGCGGTGCCGTGGGCTGGCAGATCTTCGACGAGTTGAGCGGAGAGCGGGGGGATGAGCGCGCGGACGCGCCCGATCCGTCCCGCGCGACCGAGGAGGTCGCCGTGTCCAAACCTCCGCCGAGCGACACGGGCGCCGTCGAGACAAGCGTGGATACCAGCGCCGAGAGGGCGGTCGCGGTCGAAGAGCCGGTTGCCACCGACCCAGCCGACACCTCCCCAGCCGAGACAGCCTCGACGGAGCCCGCCACCACCGCCGATCCCGCGCCCGAGGACATGCAGGTCGCGGAGAACGCGCCCGAGACCGCGCCGGACCCGTCCGCCGCGCTCGGCGTCGATCTCGTGCGCCGCGAACGCGACGGACAGACGCTCATGGCGGGCCGCGCGCCCGCGGGCTCGGTGGTCTCGGTGCTTCTCGACGGCGCGGAACTGGCGCAGGCCGAGGTCGGGGGCGACGGGCGCTTCGTGGCCTTCCTCGATCTCCCCGATGCGCCCGAGCCGCGCATCCTGAGCCTCGCGACCGGGGCCGGACCAGAGCGCCTGATGTCGCGCGACGAGGTGATCCTCGCGCCCGCGCAACCCCCAGGCGCCTTGCCCGAGACCGAAGGAGCGGCCCCCCCGCCCACGGTCGCAGCAGACGTCACGACCGCCGACACCGCTCCGGCCGCTCCCGAAGCGCCCGCGGCCGAGCCCGCCGCCAGCCCGCCGCCCGAGCCGTCCTCGGCGGTGCTTCTGGCCTCGCCCGAGGGGATCGAGCTCTTGCAGCCCGCAGCCCCTGAGACCGCGCCGGTGCCGCTCGCGCTCGACACGATCAGCTATGCGGCGGATGGGGGCGTGTCGCTCTCTGGGCGGGCGCAGGGCGAGGAGGGCGAGATCCGCATCTATCTCGACAACGACCCGGTCAGCCGCACGCCGGTCGCCGCGGGCCGCTGGCGCGTTCGCCTGCCCGACGATGTCGGCTCGGGCACCTACACGCTCCGCGTCGACCGGATCGACGCCGACGGTCGCGTCGCGCAGCGGATCGAAAGCCCGTTCCTGCGCGAGACCCGCGAGGCGCTCGAAGCCCGCGGCCCCGGCGAGGCGCGTGTCGCTGCGGTTACCGTCCAGCCCGGCAACACGCTCTGGGCCATCGCGCGCGAGCAATATGGCGAGGGCGTGCTCTATGTCCGGGTGTTCGAGGCCAACAAGGGCGCGATCCGCAATCCCGACCTGATCTATCCGGGCCAGATCTTCACCATTCCCGACTGAGCCGCGCCGGTCCCGCACATCCGGTCATGGCGCAAATTCAGGTGCCGCCCGATGCATCGGCGGCCGTTCACACACAGCGATGGTGTGGCGCAGGGCCAGATGCCGAGGCGCGTTCGGTCCTTCAGGCCAGCGCTCCGCGCCCGGGTCGCCTCAATCCCGCTTGCCCGAGAACCTGGCCTGCCACTCTTCCCGCTCGGCATCGGCGATCTTGCGGAAGGTCACCTCCGGCACGGTGAAGGCATGGCCGGGCGCCAGCGCCTGAAGCGCGGTCTCGACGCTCTCGGGCCAGGCGGCATCGGTGGCGGCGAGGGCCTCGAGAAGCTGCGCCGAGGCGTCGGGGATGAAGGGCTCGGAGAGCACCGCGTAGAGCCGGATCAGGTTCAGGCCCAGCCGGATCTGCATGGCCGCGGTCTCGGGGTCCTCCTTGAAGGTCGCCCAGGGCGCGGCCTCTTGCAGGTACTCGTTGCCCGCGACCCAGATCGCCCGCAGCGTGGCCGCCGATTTGCGCACCTCCATTGCGTCCATCTGCGCCTCGTAGGCCTGAAGCTTCTCGCCCAATTCCGCCACGAGCGCCTCTTCGCGCGGCCCCCAGGACCCGCCCTCAGGCACGGTCTCGCCGAATTTCGAGCGGCAGAACTTGGTCACGCGGCTCGCGAAATTGCCGAGAACATCGGCCAGGTCCTTGTTCACCGAGGCCTGGAAGTTTTCCCAGGTGAACTCGGCATCCGAGCTTTCCGGCGCGTGGCTCAGGAGCCACCAGCGCCAGTAATCCGCGGGCAGGATCTCGAGCGCCTGGTCCATGAAGACGCCGCGCCCGCGCGAGGTCGAGAACTGCCCGCCTTCGTAGTTCAGGTAGTTGAACGACTTGATGTAATCGACGAGCTTCCACGGCTCGCCCGAGCCCAGGATCGTGGCCGGGAAGGAGAGCGTGTGGAAGGGCACGTTGTCCTTGCCCATGAATTGCGTGTAGCGCACGTCCCCGGCGCCCTTGTCGGTGCGCCACCAGCGCTCCCAATCGGTGCCCTTGCCCGCGCCGACCCATTCCTGCGAGGCGGCGATGTATTCGATGGGCGCGTCGAACCAGACGTAGAAGACCTTGCCCTCCATGCCCGGCCAGTCCGCATCGCCCTTCCTGACCGGGATGCCCCAGTCGAGATCGCGGGTGATGCCGCGATCCTGCAGGCCGTCGCCGTCATTGAGCCATTTCTTGGCGATCGAGGTGGTCAGCACCGGCCAGTCGGTCTTCGAGTCGATCCAGGCCTCGAGCTCGTCCTTCATCTCCGATTGGCGCAGGTAGAGATGCTTGGTCTCGCGCATCTCCAGATCGGTCGCACCCGAGATCACCGAGCGCGGGTCGATCAGGTCGACCGGGTCGAGCTGCTTGGTGCAGTTATCGCACTGGTCGCCGCGCGCATCCTCGAAGCCGCAGTTCGGGCAGGTGCCCTCGATATAGCGGTCGGGCAGGTAGCGCCCGTCGGTGGGCGAATACATCTGCGTCTCGCTGACCTCGCGGATCAGCCCGCGCTCGGCCAGGACACCGGCGAAATGCTGGGTGAGGCGGTGGTTCTCGGGGCTGGAGGAGCGTCCGAAATGATCGAAGCTCAGGCGGAAGCCCTGGGCGATTTCGGCCTGCACGCCGTGCATCTCGGCGCAGTACTCCGCGACCGGCTTTCCGGCCTTGGCCGCCGCCAGCTCGGCGGGCGTGCCGTGCTCGTCGGTGGCGCAGAGAAACAGGACCTCGTGGCCCCGCGCGCGCTG
Source organism: Litorisediminicola beolgyonensis (assembly GCF_042679605.1). Classification (NCBI taxonomy): domain Bacteria; kingdom Pseudomonadati; phylum Pseudomonadota; class Alphaproteobacteria; order Rhodobacterales; family Paracoccaceae; genus Litorisediminicola; species Litorisediminicola beolgyonensis. The sequence goes on along the minus strand of NZ_JBHTMU010000019.1, from coordinate 293 downwards.
GTAGCGGGCAAAGAGGTCGGCGGGCAGCTGGCTGCCCACGAGATTGCCGAGATGCTTGATCCCGTTGATATAGGGGATCGCCGAGGTGATGAGATGCCGTGCCATGTCCGTCCCGCGCCTGTCTGGGTCGTTTGGCGTCCCTCTTAGGACAAGCGCGCGCGACTGAACAGACCCGGGAGTTTTCGCTCGCCAAAGGTGTTCTGCGCGCGCATGTCTCCGGTGACCCGGTGACCCGGTGACCCGGTGACCCGGTGACCCGGTGACCCGGTGACCCGGTGACCCGGTGACCCGGT